>VEQR01000058.1 GCA_018883125.1 Candidatus Kapaibacterium sp. | reverse complement strand
GATGACTGATGACTGATGACTGATGACTGATGACTGATGACTGATGACTGATGACTGATGACTGATGACTGATGACTGATGACTGATGACTGATGACTGATGACTGATGACTGATGACTGATGACTGATGACTGGTGACTGGTGACTGATGACTGATGACTGATGACTGATGACTGATGACTGATGACTGATGACTGGTGACTGGTGACTGATGAAAATGAGCAAACCCTATATCGCCCAGTAATCAGTAATCAGTAATCAGTAATCAGTAATCAGTAATCAGTAATCAGTAATCAGTAATCAGTAATCAGTAATCAGTAATTAGTAATCAGTAATCAGTAATCAGTAATCAGTAATCAGTCATCAGTCATCAGTAATCAGTCATCAGTAATCAGTAACCTGCTACAGCCTCAACCGTATGAACCCAACATGAGCTGATATCACCGGCAGTCGATCGGTGAACAGGGACGACATATCCATCGTCGTCACTCCGGTTTCGACTGTACCGCCGAGAATCGAAAGTGCGATAGATCCGGGGATGAAGGTTGTCATTCCATCGCCTGTGCCGAGGCCGGCAGCGATGATGAGCCATGAGAAGGGGCGATAGTTGATGCCAACGGAGGTGATTGCATTCGACAGGTTAGAGCCAACGTCCGTGAGCGGTGCCATGACGTCGAAGCCGCAACGGAAGAAGCGACTGACGGTGTACGATCCGCCGAGGCGAACGCGTGTTGGGAGCATTGCTCGAGTCTCAAGCAGACCCGACCAGACGATATAGTTGCCCTCGCCCGTTAGCTGCTGTGCTTCTTTGATGAAGTTATAGCTCTCAAAGCCCGGTGTGGCAAGGCCGTTTACCACCGTGTCGGCAATGCTGTAGACGTTTCCGTTGTAGCGCATCTGTCCAATGTCGATCACTGACATGCCGAGCGAGAAATTCGAGCTTTGATACGAAACGCCGAAATCAATTCCGTATCCTCTTCCAACAGGGAGTAGTCCGGTACCGCTCAGCGCAGAGGGTGTAGTAGCCTTTCCATAGTTGATCTCAAACCATGGGCTCAGAGCACTGGCTCCGGAAAAGACACCGTTCTCGGCGCGGGCATCCATGTAGGCATACGATTCGAGGTACTTGCCCGTGACGCCGATGCAGAACCTCCAGTCCTGTCCCATGAAAAGGGGCAGACCATAGGCCACTGCGTACTCGCGTGACCACGTCAGTGAGAGTTGCGTACCATCAAAGAGCTGCGAAAAAAGCTGCGGTTTGCGGGCAACTCCGATGGTGTCGCCGCGCCAGTTCACATATGACGAGTCGAAGTATGATGCGTTGCGTCCACGAAAGATCAGGTCCGAGGCACCGTCGTTCAGCTGGAATGAGGAGCCGACGCGATCGCGAATGGTAAAGCCGATTCCGCCCCATCGTTTGGTCTGATATGATGCTCCCACCAGCATTACGTCGGCGTTGACCCGAATTCCTCGATCGGAAAAGTCCTTTGCCAACTGGATCTGGTCTTCGCGAGTGAATTCGACTGCAGAGCCCCGTTGCAGGACCATGTCAAACAGCTTTGTTTTATCAAGCGCATCGCTTCGGATCGAAGCACCAACTTGACCGAAACCAACGGCAAACCGACGGGTCTTTCGCTCGAGACCGGCCTCGAGCGGTGTTGATGAAGTAAAGTACTCGACTGTTGGCGCAAATCCCAGATTGGCCGGATTGATCGACAGACACTGATAGTCGGTGACCACTGAGGTCAGGAAGCCAGCATGGCCAATACGACCGTGATCAAGCATGTCGCTCTGCCCCTTCATCTGCGACAGAGATGCCAGGAGCAAGAGAATGCAGTTGCAGATGTGACGCGTAATCATTCCGTTCATGTTCTTTCCAAATGCACTCAAGCAGGTTCGGTTACCAGGTTGGTGATCCATTCGGCTATACGGACCGCTTCGGCCCCCTCGCTGAGGCTTACCGCTGCGGGGCTGTTGGTACGAATGCTCTGAATGAAGGCACGTTGTTCCTCGACAATGGCATTGACCGGGGTGACCTCGGCACGGTCGTGCACGATGACCTTGTCACCATGCTGAGTAGTGATCTCGCCAAGAGGTGTCTGGTGCGACGGATCGATGGCCGATTTCTCAAGTAGCAGATACATCTCGGCAGTACCGGCTGCCATGTCCAACGATACATAGCGATCGCGCTGAAAGATGCGAAGCTTGCGCATCGGCGATGCCGTTATGCGCGACGCCGTCACATTGGCCACGCAGCCATTGGCAAACGTCAGCCGCGCATTGCAGATATCGGTGGTCTGCGTCAGCACACTTACTCCTGTTGCCTGCACTTCAGTCACGTGGGACTTGGTCAGCCATAGCAGAAGGTCAATATCATGGATCATCAGGTCATGAATAACGCTCACATCGATGGCACGTGGCTTGAAGGGGGCTAGGCGGTGTACCTCGATAAACAACGGGTCCACCGGCATGTCCTTCAAAGCAAGCACAGCAGGGTTAAAGCGTTCGACGTGTCCTACTTGGACGATGCGATCGCTTGCGGAGGCAAGCTCCAGGAGCCCCTTTGCCTCATCATACGTTGCTGTTGCGGGCTTTTCCACGAAGCAGTGAAATCCCCGTTGCAGGCACTCGGTTACGACGGCATAGTGCGTGGACGTGGGCGAGGCGATGATCACACCGTCAACATCCGGCATGGCGGCAACATTCGGGAACCACTGTGTGCCATGAAGGGCCGCAACTTCATAGCCACGTTTTTCGTCCGGGTCCACGATGGCAGCAAGGCTCACCTCAGCATGCTGCGTGAGAAGTTTCGCGTGAATCGAACCGAGATGTCCGGTGCCAACGACGGAGATATGCATGCGGTGAGTGATGTTGAGTTACGTCAGGAAGATGTCCCACGAGGATGGGCGCGCTTATATGCTTCCTTTAGGCGCTCCACACTGACGTGGGTGTAGATCTGTGTTGTAGAAAGCGAGGAGTGCCCTAACATATCAGAAACAGCGGTTAGGTCGGCCCCATTATCGAGCAGATGTGTTGCAAATGAATGCCGAAGAACGTGTGGACTCTTGCGACGGGCCTCCGTGACGGGCCCTAATGCGCGCCGCACGATACGCCATGCAGACGACGCCGACAGGCGTCCGCCACGGTCGCCGAGAAACAGAGCACGCTCCTCTGGTTTTGGGTTCAGTTCGTGTCGACGCTCCTCGTACGCCCGGATGGATGCGATCGTTTCTCGCGTCAACGGAACGATGCGCTGCTTAGCCCCCTTGCCGAGGACGCGTACAGAGAGCGATGTGGCATCGATCTGTCCGAGGTTCAGGGCCAGTGCCTCATGGATACGAAGTCCCGACCCATAAAGGATCTCGCACAGGGCCTTGTCCCGAAGTCCGTTCACCGATGACGTGTCAAAGCTGTCCCAGAGCCGCTGCGCTTCGTTGACGTTAATGAACGATGGCAGGGGGCGGGCAGTTTTCGGAGAGGCCAGCAGCGACGCAGGGTTCCGGTCGATGATGCCCGAGCGAAGCGCATACTTGAAGAGACTGCGCACGGCGGCCAGCTTGAGACGGATCGACGTTTTGCCAAGCCCCTTATCGTGAAGCCACCCAAGAAATGGACGGATATCGGCCTCGGTGATCTCGTTGATGGCAGGGATGGGATCGCTAAACTCTGCGAGGTAGGAGCAGAATTGTTCCAGAGCCGTGTGATAGGTCAGGGTGGTGTGACGGCTCGCCGACTTTTCCACATCCAGTGTGGATAGAAATGACCGTATGACGCTCTGCAGGTCCATTTCGCCAAACATACGATATATTTGTAAGTCTATCCGTAACATCATGTTGCACATCAGAAACTATATCGGCGGACACTACTGCGACCCAAATTCTGGGTTGTGGATAGAGAACGTTAACCCTTCCACAGGAGAGGTCTACTCCCTGATCGCCCGAAGTGACGAGCGTGATGTTGCCGATGCCGTCCGCGCAGCCCAAGAGGCATTCCCCACATGGTCGGCTATGCCGGCAAAGGGGCGTTCCGAGGTGCTTCTTCGCATCAGTGCCAAGATAAACGACCACCTTGAGGATCTTGCTCTTGCCGAGACCAACGACCAGGGTAAGCCCCTCTGGCTCTCGCGCAGCGTGGACATCCCCCGTGCGGTAGAGAACATGGCATTCTTTGCCACCGAGATCCTGCACACCCATACCGACGCGCATCAGACCGACGAGAGCGTTATCAACTTCACAGTGCGCAAGCCCCTTGGCGTTGTCGGCTGCATTTCTCCGTGGAACCTGCCGCTGTACCTGTTCACCTGGAAGATCGCCCCGGCACTTGCCGCCGGGAACACGGTGGTTGCCAAGCCGAGTGAGCTCACGCCGATGACCGCGTTTCTGCTTGCCCAGATCTGTATCGATGCCGGACTGCCCCCGGGCGTGCTGAACATCGTGCATGGATTCGGCCCCGAATGCGGTCAGGCTATCGTTGAACATCCGCACGTGAAGGCCATCTCCTTCACCGGAGGTACGGTCACCGGTAAGGCAATTGCCGCCGCTGCGGCGCCCATGTTCAAGAAGCTTTCGCTGGAGTTGGGAGGAAAGAACCCAACAATCGTCTTTGACGATGTGAAGATCGCCTCGACGGCGCGCAGCGTTGCGCGGGCTGCCTTTACCAATCAGGGCGAGATATGCCTCTGCGGTTCACGAATCTTTGTGCAGCGCGGAATCATTGAGGAGTTTCAGAAGGCGCTCATCGAGGAAACGCATCGGTTCCTGGTTGGCGATCCGCTCGAGCCCGAAACGCGTACCGGGGCGGTTGTGAATGCCGCGCACATGGAAAAGGTCCTTGGGTACATTGAACTTGCCAAGCAGGAAGGGGGCATGATTCTTGCAGGTGGACGCAGGGTAGAGCTTGAGGGGCGATGCGCGGGAGGGTTCTTCATCGAACCGACGCTCATCGGCGGACTTCCGCAGGACTGTCGAGTGAACCGGGAAGAGATATTTGGTCCTGCTGCTACCATCATTCCGTTTGATACGGAGGATGACGTTGTGGCGATGGCCAATGACACCGCGTACGGACTTGCCGCAACGATCTGGACAACGAACGTACACCGCGCTCATCGCACGGCACAGCGTCTGGAATCCGGTATCGTGTGGGTCAACACGTGGCTCATGCGGGATCTTCGGACCCCGTTTGGCGGAATGAAACACAGTGGCGTAGGTCGTGAGGGGGGAACCGAGGCCCTGCGCTTTTTTACTGAACCCAAAAACATCTGTCTTCAGATCGAACCCTAACAGCAGCACGAGGAATGGAAAAGATCGTTATCAATTCTGAACGGGCCCCGGAGCCTGTTGGAGCATATCCCCATGCACGACGTGTGGGCAGCATGCTGTATCTCAGCGGCGTGGGGCCGCGTGAACGCGGCACAAAAATCATCCCGGGTGTAACCCTGGGTCCGGATGGGTCGATCTTGGATTATGATATCGAAGCCCAGACGCTGAGTGTGTTCCGGAACATCCGATACATCATCGAAGATGCCGGTTCGCAGTGGGAGAACATTATTGACGTGCAGGTCTACCTGACGAACATGAAGGCAGACTTCGCGACGTTCAATCGTTTGTATGCCGAGCACTTTGCCGGTGTTGAAGCCTGCCGCACAACGATCGAGATAGGCGCGTTGCCTACGCCAATTGCGGTAGAGCTGAAAGTGGTGGCCACGATATGAGCATTCGTGTTCTAAGCTGCTGCGTCTGTCTCGTCTGGCTCTCAACGCTCGGTGTGTTGGCGCAGCCCAAGATCGCCTATGTGCTTCCCGACATCGGAGCACCTGGCACGGGTATGGCGGTTGAGATTATCGCCCCCTTTACGGCCGCAGGAAGTTTCGGCATCGGCGCAACGTATCTCAACAACCCGGGTGATGCTGTACGCGTTGAATGCGTGCGTGCCGGGGATGCTGCTAAGCTGGTCTTCGGACCAATCAATACCAGTTGGAATGGACGACTATTGACCACGATGGCCTTCGTGGCGCCTGACGTGCAACCAAATGATTGGGACTGGACAAAGTTGCGTGCCGAGTTCCGCATTCCGATCCGTGTTGTGGTCAACAACGTTGCATCGAACATCGATACATTCTATCTCGTCAAGCCATGGCCGCTTGGCAATGTTTCCACGCTCACGGATCGAGTGCTTGGTCAGGGGGCTCTTGGACGCCGCTCACGTCGCGGTGCGATGATCGTGGATTCGTTGATACTCGCTCGGTCGGCCACGTACACGGTTTCAACCAACGACCCCGATCCCTCGACCGATGGTAATCAAGGGTACCTTCCGTTTGTTCTGCACGCCATCGGACGCATCACTGCGCCCCGCGTCGCAGACTCCATTGCAACAGAGATATCCGTCAGCGGATCTGGCGTGCTTGGTGGACCCGGTGGTGGAGGCGGCGCCGGTGCGTACGTGAATCTTAACTTTAATGGTCAGGCAGGCACGGACGGCGGTGATGGATATACTGGTGGTGGACCCGGAGGATACAACTTCGCTCGCACGAAGAAGAAGCCAGGCGTTGGTTCCGGGGGAGCGCTGCCCATTGCACCTCTCAACACCTATGGCTCACCGTCTCTCAACGGTACACTTGGTGGCGAATCGACGATCTCATTTGAAAATGCCGGCGGCGGAACGGGGCATCCGTTTGGTGTGAGCGGAATTGGCTGCATTGAACGAACCGGATGTCTTCCTGTTGGCGGTGCCGGTGGCGGTTCTGGTTCGCAGGAAGGCAAGCGTGGCGGAGCTGGTGGTTATGCCACGGCCGGTGAGACCGAGGTAGGATTTACCAATGGCGGCAACGTTGTGGGCAATGTGAACCTTGTTCCACTTGCCGGTGGCAGTGGTGGGGCAGGGGGCAATCCCGATGCCACGCGTCCGGTAGCGTCAAGCGGCGGTGGTGGTGGCGGTGCCATCAGCATCCATGGACGTGAACTCTCGAATGTTCGCATCACGGCGCGTGGTGGTGTTCCAACGCGTCAGGATCTTCAGGGCGGATGTGGTTCCGGCGGAGCGGTTATCGCCGGCGCGCGCGCCGTGGAGAATGTCATTCAGGACGTGGCCGTTAGTGTTGACGGGGGAACGGACTTCACGGGAACAGGCACTGGCCGACACCTGACGGGCGGCAGCGGACGACTGCGTGTGGATGGCCCACTGCGCGGCGCTACTGCGGCATGGACAGGCGTGTCGATGGACGTTCTAACGCGTTTCACTGGTGTCTTGACGCTTTCAGGTTCGAAGACCAATGATGGTGTCTACGTGTGGATCCGGGGTGCCAATGGTGTGTGGAAGGAAATCGTGGGTCCCTCACAGGTGTACGTGCCGAATGATCGCTGGAATGCGACACCGGCCTGGCCAGGGTCTGACTCCGTTGTCTACGCTGTTGCTGCGGCATCAGTGCCGAATCCGTCCACAGCGGTATTTGTGCAACAGCCGGCATTGGTGTTTTCGCAGAGCGCCTGGAATGTGATCCAGCGGACGAAGGCGCCTGTCCTTGAATCCGATACGATCGTCAATCTTGGACAGCTGCAGTGTCCGGGTGACGTTCTGCGCTACAACATCATCGTCCGAAATCCAGGTCCCGAGCCACTGCGGCTGACAAGCTCGCAGATCGGTCCGTTGGCAGGTTTTGCCATTGCCCAGCAACCATCATTTCCGACCACGCTGGCCCCTTCACAGTCGGCACAGTTCATCATCACGTACACGCCGCAGCCGGGTCAGATAGGCATTCAGCGGACGGAGCTACGTATTGGCTATAACGATACGCTAACGCGAGTGATCAAGCTTGCGGCGGATGCAACGCCTTCAACCGTCTCCTACATTTGGAGGGGGCTGGAACGCGACACGCTCGATATCGGACGTGTGTGCATCGGACGGCCGATCGTTGAGCCCCTTACCATTCGAAAGATCGGCAAAGCACCGCTTACCATTATCGGATTTGCATCGGCAAGTCCGGCAGCGATGAGTGTTTCGGGCACTGTGCCCATTGCGCTGCGCGACTCGATCTCGTTCGCGCAGATCACGCTGACCTTTGCCGCAAAGCGTGCCGGAATGCAAGTGGTACCGATCCTGGTGCGGTTCGAGGAGTGCAGCACGCCCGATACTATCTACATCCGACATACCGGTGTTGAGTCGCAGGTTACGGTAATCGGCAATGGTCAATTTGGTGATGTTCGTGTGGGTGACCGGCGTGAGGCGATCTTCGAACTGCGCAACACGGGATCAAGCGAGCTCGATATCAAGAGGGTGCCCACTGTGCCGGCCCCCTTCAGTATCGTGTCGATAACTCCGACGCTGCCAACGAAGCTTCTCCCCGGAGAATCGCTGATACTCGTTGTTGCCTTTGCGCCAACAGTGGTCACGCGCTCAACGGCTACACTGACGGTTGTTGCCGATTCGTCGGCCCTCAGCTGTGCGGGTAGTGTTGACCTTCTCCTTGCAGGAACTGGCGTGATCTCAGATGTGACGCTGTCCTCGAACTCTCTAACGTATTCGCCAACTGCTCCGTGCGACAGCGCTCGACAGGATGTGACGATCACGAACAAGGGGCGCACGGCGTTCAAGATTCTCAGTCCACCGGTGATCAACGGACAGAATCCTACATCGTTTCGTTGGTCGGGTGGTCCATTGCGTGATACAGTGCTCGCTCCGGGCGAGTCGGCAAGATACTCCGTAACATTCCTTGGAAATCAGGGTCCTGACGGGGTAAAGACGGCCGTTTTTTCTCTTCGCACGGATGACCAGAGTATTGGCGTTATCACGATCAGTCTCAATGGACAACGAGCGTCGGCCGCTTTGGCTGGTCCGCGTATTGTTGACCTTGGCCTTATCAGAGTGGGCACGTCCACGAGTGCGTCGTTTACCTACACGAACAACTCATCGCTTCCGCTGCGAGTTGTATCGGCCACCGTCACCGGCGGAACACGAATCGGCGTCAGCCCTTCACAGACGGTCATTGATCCAGGTTTACAGAGGTCGTTCACATTCACCTATACCTGTCGCGCCGAAGAAAACGTCGAGGACACCGTAAAGCTTGCGATAGACCAGCCGTGCATCGATACGATCTCGATTATTGTCCGTGCGCGCGGTGGTAGCGAGCAGCTGAGTTCATCGCAGAAGATCAACTTCGGTGTTAAGAGCGAGTGTGCAAAGGGGCTTGATAGCGTTGTGTACGTCAACAGTGGAGCTTTACCAATAGAGCTCGTCGAGGTGGTGGGTATCAGCGGTCCGGATGCCTCAGCTTTCCGATTGATGAATACATCTGCCGTGACGGGGCAGACGCTGCAGCCCGGCGAGCAACGGACAGTGTTGGTTGAGTTTGATCCAGGCTCAGCAACAGACGGAGTCAAGGTCGCTTATGTGACGCTCCGCGCGAAGATCAATGACACGCTGGTCAATGTCATCTGCGAGCTGAAGGGAGAACGGCGAACATCGCTCTTCATTACCCCATCGACAATGATCTTTGGTCAGGTGAGCATCACCTCCACTAGCACGCAGAGTCTGATCTTCAGCAACTCGGGTGCCGAGCCCCTTGTCATCAGCGATGTTTCGCTCATTGGTGGAGCTTCGAGCGCGTTTCGCGTCCGATCGAATCCACCTGCTGCGATGACGATTCCACCCGGTGGAGGTTTCGAAGTGATCGTGGAATTTGTCCCGAAGCAACAGCGTACCTATATCGATGGCGTGATCATCAAGCTCGATAAGCCCTGTTCGGATACCAAGGTGCTTTCGCTGACAGGATCCGGCGTGGTTGTGGTAGATGTTGTTGCCTCGATTCCCAAGATCATCGAATCGCCCGCGCGGCGTGATATGCGCATACCAATCACGGCAACAGTCACCGGGGAAGCCAATCGGCTCGATAGTGCAATGTTTTCCTTCAAGCTCCGCTATGTTTCATCGATGTTTGCCCTGCGGGATGTGGTTGGCGGCACAATCAGACGTCATGAAGTCCTCGGAGGGCTTGCCATCGTGGAGTTTGATCTCCCACCACGCTCCATAGAACCGGGGGGAAGCGTCATCGCCGATCTGTTGGGGGACATGACGATTGGACCTGTTGATTCCACGGACGTGATCTTTACTGACGCCACGATTGCGGCCCCGAATGTGACGGCGCGGCTGACAACGAATGATGGTTCCATCGTGTCCACCGTGTGTGAGGCAGGGGGCAAGCGGCTCATCACGAGTTCCGGTCGACTGCGCCTTGCTATTCAGCCGAATCCGGTTGTTAGCGCCGGCACCGTGCTTACCGAGACGTATGAGCGCGGATCTCACATTCTGTCCTTGGTCGGCATCGATGGCACAGCACGAGAAATCGACCGATGGCAGCATGACCCTGCGCAACCGGTCATTGAGCATCCATTGCCGGTCGATATGATCAGCTCCGGGTCCTACATCCTCGTGCTTGAGACACCATCGCGCCGACGAATTCTTCCATGTACGGTCATTCGATAACGCAATGCGTAGCCCCTTCCTGGTTCTGTTCAGTGTGACTGTCCTGCTTTCAGCGGCGGGGCGTGCACAGGATATCTACGTCGACGAAACAACGCGTCAGACGATGATCCTCAAGTATCGCCTTGGTGGTTTTGCACATGGCGTGCAGTCGTTTCATGTAGCCGACTTCGGCGCTTTGCCCGGAGTTCTTTCGTGCTGTCAGTCGTTTACCGGAGGCACCGCGACGTCGTTCTCCGGTGGCATTCTCGCCGAGTTCCCACTTCGCGAAAGGATCCGCATAGAGGCGAGGCTGGGTTTTGCCTCCCTGTCGGGTGACTTTTCCCGAACGGAAAAAATCGGTAATGAGCCCGTGCTGGAAGATGGTCCGGGACCTCGCCAGACGCGACGCGATGTGAACGTGCGTCATGATTTCACTTCGAGCATACCGCTGTTTACAATCGAGCCCTCGCTGCTGTATTCTGTGAACGACCGCATCACGGCACAGGCCGGATTGCGTATGGGGATAATGGGCAGCACATCATACTCGCAGCGCGAAACCCTCATCGAGCCAGAGGGATATGTGTTCCTGAATGGTTCAACGATCCGCAATCAGTCTGAGGGACAGATTCCACTTGCTGCTGTGCAACAGATGCACGTCATCATCGGAGGTCGATACGATCTTGTCACGACGAATTCGTACACGATCTCGCCCGAGGTGCGCTATGCTCTGCCCCTTTCCAACATTTCTGATGTCAACTGGGCGGTGCACTCTGTCCAAGCCGGAGTCAGCGTCCGCTTTGGCGTTTTCCGTCCGATCGAGGCTGTCATTGTTCGTGATACGGTGTACAAGCGTGACACACAAACCATTGTTCGACGAGGAATAGTGGAGCCGCGTCTTGAGCGTATTGATGCTTCGGTCAACGAGTCAACGCGGCGAGACGGCGATAGTATCTACGTTACCACAACGATTGCGGAATCCTATCGCAAGGAGCTTCCGGCCCCATTTGATCCGGGATTGAGCGTTCGTATCGTGGCAGGGGGCGACGAAGGTAAGGATGCCAAGCTTACGCGTATGCGTGTGGAAGAGCTTGATGTGATCGAAAACTATCCTATGCTACCGCAGCTATTCTTTGCAGAGGGTAGTGCTGACCTGTCGAAGACCAAGCAGCGCCTGCTGACGGCGGCTGAGGCTTCTGCATTCTCACTGTCGATGCTCACGCGCGATCAGATCGGCGTCTATGCCAACCTGCTGAACGTCATCGGTCAGCGTCTTATGCAGGATCCATCGCGGAAGATCACCGTCTCGGGTTACTGCAACAACACCGGCGTTGAGCAGGGGAACCGAGAGCTCTCGCGAAGCCGGGCCGAATCCGTCAAGACCTACCTGACGTCCGTCTGGCAGATCGACCCGCAGCGTATCACGGTGCGGGGTGGACTGCTTCCCGATCAGCCGGCGAACTCGTCAACCCCGGAGGGACGCGTCGAGAATCAGCGTGTGGAGATCGCGGCATCGGTGCCGGAGGTGCTGGAGCCGATCGAGTTTCGTGATAAGGACCTGATCGTTACACCACCGGTAATCAGCGTGGGATCAGCACTGAAGCAAGATGATGACATAGCAACCTGGACGCTCGTGCTTGAGCAGGCGGGACGACTTCTCTATACGGCCAAGGGTGAGGGCACACCGGAAAATGTTTCCTGGGACGCGTCAAAGGCCACCAACAAGCCACGGAAGGACGATCCGATCATTGCGCGAATTCGTGTGCGCAACGATCGTGGCGCAAGCGTCGAAGCGTCAGACACGGTTGCGGTGGAGTATGTCAACCTGCAAACGATGCGCGCACGCCAAGAGGAAGGAAAGATCGTCGAGCGGTATTCTCTGATCGTATTCGACTTCAACAGCGCACAGCTCAACCCGGCAAATCAGCGGACCATGGACCGCGTCAAGGCCCGCATCCAGCCCGAGTCTCGCGTGCGCATTGTTGGTTATGCTGATAAGTCCGGCAATCCCGAGTACAACAGAAACTTGGCGCGGAAGCGATGTCTAGAAGTGCAGAAGGTACTGGGGCTTTCCGATGAGCGTGTAACGCTCGAGCCAGTGGGTTCGGATCGACTGATCTTCGAGAACGAAACTCCCGAAGGGCGTTCGTATTCTCGAACGGTGCAGATCGAACTCGTCACCCCGGTCCGCTGATCTTCCATGCCTTCGCTCTCGAACGCCATTGGCTTTGTCGTCACAGCATTCTGTCTATCTCTTACCTTCTCCTGCACTAAGCCTGGCCAGCCTGAGGGAGCGCTGCGCGATGCGCGCGGCGGACTCTACTACGGTGGCATCTACCGTCAGAACGAGACCGGTGAGATCCGAACGCTGGATCCGGCTCAGATCAACGACATCACCTCGTCACACGTGTCGATCAACGTGTACGATCAACTCGTCCACTTCGATGTCGATCTCAACATGGTGCCGGGTCTGGCAAAGCACTGGCTCGTCTCCGAAGATGGTCTAGCGTATTCGTACATACTGCGAACCACTGCACGGTTCCACGATGACCCGTGTTTCCCCAATGGCAAGGGGCGAGCAGTCACCGCCCGCGACGTGCTTTACAGTTTTACGCGTATCTGCGATGTGCGCTCGGGATCGCGCAGCGATGCGTATTTCCGTGATAAAGTCATCGGCGCCACAGAGTACTACAGGGCCACACAGCAGGCACAGCGATCGGGATCGGCACCGCGTGTAAAGGGCGTCGCAGGCTTCGAGGCACCGAACGACACGACCTTCATCATACGGCTCACCAAGCCATTTGCCCCCTTCGAGTACACCGTCACCCAAACATCGATGGGGATCGTACCACGCGAAGCCGTGGAGTATTATGGCAAGGACTTCTTCCAGCATCCCGTTGGCTCTGGGCCGTTTCGGTTCGTGTCGTGGACGCCTGACAGGTCACTGGTGCTCAAGCGCAACGATGCATACTGGGATGTTGACCAGCATGGCAACCGTCTGCCGTATCTGGATGGCATACGGTTTTCGTTCATCAAGGACGACAAGCTGCAGCTGCTGGAGTTTGCGGCAGGGAATCTTGAGGAGAGCTTCCGCATTCCCAACGAGTTCTTTGCTGATATTGTCGATGAGAACAAAAAACCGAAAGGGAAGTGGAGTCGGTTTACCCTTCTACACAAGACGGCCCTCTCGACGCAGTTCTATGGCATGGTAACCAACACGGCGGTCTTTCACGATGCACGGGTGCGTCGAGCGTTCAACTATGCGGTCGACCGCAATCGTATCATTCGGTACGTTCTGAAGGGTCAGGCCTCGGGTCCGGCCCACCATGGCCTCGTTCCACCGTCCATGCCAGACTACCAGACAGACAGCGTTGTTGGGTACACATTCAACCCTGCAAAGGCCCGTGCCATGCTTGCCGAAGCGGGCTATCCCAACGGGACAGGCTTCCCCGAGGTGACCTTGCAACTCAATGCAGGGGGCGGACGCAACGTATCGATTGCTGAAGCCATCCAGGGCATGCTCAAGGAACACTTGAACGTCAACGTCAAGCTCTTACAAGTGGAGTTCGCTCAGCATCTGTCGGATATCGATAAAGGTAAAGCCCCCTTCTATCGGCTGGGATGGGTGGCTGATTACCCCGATCCGGAGTCGTTTCTGAATCTCTATTACGGCAAGCTTGTGCCGAAGGATGACGAGGATTCACCCATCAACTCCACACGATATCGTAACGGTGCGTATGATCGATTGTTCGAGCAGGCGCTCTCCACAACAGACCGCACAGAGCGCATGCGGTTGTATCGCATGGCCGAGCAGATCGCCATCAACGATGCGCCCATGCTGCTGATCCTGAACGATGAAGACTACCGCTTTGTGCAGCCGTATGTGAGGAACCATCCACACAATTCCATGGACCGCACCAATCATCATCGCACGTCGATGGTGCCGGTGCGCTGAGCCCCCTGACAGATACCATCACCAAGGAGAAGCAAAATGTCAACAGCACTCATCACAGGAGCCTCGGGCGGAATCGGGTACGAGCTTGCTTTGGAGCATGTGCGAAGAGGGGGCGATGTGATCCTCGTTGCCCGCACTGAAGCGAAGCTCCGTGAGTATCAGACGTCATGGGAGTCAACCTACGGAGTGAAGGTGCACGTCATCGGCATGGATCTGGCACGGCCGGGGAGCGCTACGGAGCTTTACAATGCGGTCTCAGCAAAGGGGCTTACCGTTGACGTCCTTATCAACAACGCCGGGTTTGGACAGTACGGCCTGTTTGAAGAAAGCGACATTGACCGTGCTCTGCAGATGTTGGAACTCAACATTGTAGCTCTTACAATGCTCACGCGACTGTTTGTTGCTGACATGGTTCGTCGAGGTTCTGGTCGCATCATGAACGTTGCCTCCACGGCATCGTTTCAGCCTGTTCCTCTCATGACGCTCTATGCTGCGACCAAGG
>VEQR01000057.1 GCA_018883125.1 Candidatus Kapaibacterium sp. | reverse complement strand
GATTCCAATAGGCGCCTGGTCGCCTTTGGTCATTTCGTTCATCTTGTAGAAGGCAACGTAGGTATTCAGCTGCCCTAAATGCTCGTGACGAAAGGTATCTGCTTTCAGCTCGACCAGTACGTGGCACTTTAGGACTCGATGATAAAAGACCAAGTCCACAAAGAAGTGCTCCTCCCCGATGAGTATTCGCTTTTGTCGGGCTTCGAAGCAGAACCCATGTCCCATTTCCAATAGGAACTCCTGAAGCCGGTCAATGAGTGCCTCCTCAAGATCCGATTCGCCCATCGTGTCCCGTGAACGTAGACCGAGGAACTCAAAGATGTATGGATCACGCACGACCTGCTCCGGATTCATTCGCTCAGCTGCGTCGTGTACATTCTTGGATAGCTTGGGTTTGTCCTTCGATAAACCACTCCGCTCGTAGTAGAGGCTCGCAATCTGACGACGAAGCTCACGCACAGACCAGTTGCCACGCATGCATTCGACTTCATAGAATCGACGTTTCGTTTCGTCGGAAAGCTGAATGATCTCGACGAGATGCGTAAAGGATAAACGGTACAGTAACTCAGGGTTCTGCCGATACTCATCCGAAGAACGTGCCTCTGACGCGTCGGATATGGGATGCACTGACTCCCGAATGTGATCAGTGCGCTTCAGTAAGAGTGTTGCTAGCTCGCCAAGTCCTGCCTGTGTAAGCGATTTGGGAGTCGCTGACTCCCAAATGTTTGGATAGGTCTGATAGAACTGCCGAAATCGACGCAGTTCTCGGGGTGTAACTCTGCGGAGTCCCTGTTCTGACAGTCGATTTGATAGGATCTCAATGAGTCGCTCTCCATAGACAGCCCGGTTGCTACCCATCTGCTCGTACTCGACAATCAAGAAACCTATTAGCTAGTTTCTAACGGATAACGCAACGTTAACCGCCTTAACAGCGAGCTGGTGCGTCTGGTTATGCACCTTGACGATCGAGGATACCAGCACACCAAAATCATCGACATCAGACGATGTTGTCACAGCACCTTTTGTTCGGTTACGACTCATACCCAGATACATATGCAATTGGTTTTAGGCAATCGTTCGCGGCATCTCGTCAAGTGCGGACGGCCAATTCACCTACAAGCGTTTATGTGGTTTTACTCGGATTAGGGGGCAATACGAGACTCAACAAGAACGACTCACACGTACTTGTATGTCATAGAGCAAACACCAATCAAAAACGTGACGCGGGGTTGCACATGGATTCCCGCGTTCGCGGGAATGACGATGCGTCTCCCGCAACCCACGGCCTAGGCCGTGGGCCATTAGGGATGATCTCGTCTCTTGTCTCCCGTCTCTTGTCTCTTGTCACTCGTCTCTTGTCTCTTGTCTCTTGTCTCTTGTCTCTTGTCTCTCGTCTCTCGTCTCTTGTCTCTTGTCTCTTGTCACTCGTCTCTCGTCTCTTGTCTCTCGTCTCTCGTCTCTTGTCTCTCGTCTCTCGTCTCTTGTCACTCGTCTCTCGTCACTCGTCACTTGTCACTCGTCACTCGTCACTCGTCACTCGTCACTCGTCACTTGTCACTCGTCACTCGTCACTTGTCACTCGTCACTCGTCACTCGTCTCTTGTCACACACAAGCCCCCTACCAGCACAATGGTGTTGTTTCAACAACATTCATTGGGTAGCAGAAATGGGCAAAGCAAAGCAGGGCATTCTCGAAGTCCAAGGAACAACCATAGGTCTTCTCGCTCGAGAAAATGTCGACTATATCTCACTCACGGACATGGCCAAAAAGTTCGGTGATGATGTATTGATTTATAGTTGGATGCGGAACCGGAATACCATCGAGTTGATTGGAATCTGGGAGCAGATCCACAATCCCAATTTTAAAGGTCTCGAATTCGAGACCTTTAAAAGGCAGGCTGGCTTGAACGCCTTTTCACTTACTCCACGAAAGTGGATTGAGACCACCGGGGCCATTGGGTTCATTTCACGTGCCGGACGCTATGGTGGTGGCACTTATGCACACAAGGATATCGCATTTGAGTTTGGATCATGGTTAAGCCCCGGATTCAAGCTCTACCTCATCAAAGAGTTCCAGCGTTTGAAGGACGAGGAGAGTGACCGTCTCAAGCTTGATTGGAACCTCCAGCGCACTCTATCCAAGATCAACTACCGAATCCACACTGATGCCGTGCGGGACACACTCATCCCACCAACGGTGACGCATGCACAAGCCGTGATCACCTATGCCAGCGAAGCTGATGTGCTGAACGTGGCCCTCTTTGGCACAACTGCACGTCAGTGGCGCGCACCCAAATGCGTACCCTGCAGGGGGATTCTGGAATCGAGAAGCTGAAGAAATGATGGATTCCCGCATTCGCGGGAATGACGATGTCCTACGGTCGAGACATGCATCTCGCCCATACGCGCACAACACATCAACGTTTCCACATAACTTCCCCACAATTTATAGGGATGTAGGAAGGTAGGGATGTTACAATTCGCCGACAGCGTAGAGGACTCACGGTCGCCAAACAACAACAAGACAGTCCCTGCGAATGCCTGATGCTATCGGATCTCATTTATCTCACTTCAAATCCTCAGCCGTCTTGACTGCACGCTGCAATGCATCAATGAAGCACTGCACTTGTTCTCGTGTTTTCAGCTCCGCGAGATATGAAAAACGCTGTTCTGATATCCTCATTCTGATCCCTGCTCCATCTTTGAGTCCGCTACCATATATCTCCAGGCTAGGACGGACGTCGACAACAGAATCGCTCATGGCAATCTCCCGATGAGCAGGTGAAGAGGAGAACTCCCAAAACGAGCCTTCCGAGGGGGCTCGGTTTTCATTCCATCGAGTAACGATTGACGTCAACACGGCAACAAGATCCGGCACTTCCGAAGGCTGCACAACAGCACCACTGCTAACACGATAATCACCGAGGTACTCAGAAGCGATCCGCGGGTTCGCCTTCGGTGCAATTAAGACATATCGACGAAGTGTTCCATCCGTATCCGTATCAAGGCAGGCGATCACACCGAATTCGCGCGATTCGCGACTATTGTTAACGCACTTCTGCAGCTTCATGGTTGTGGACGTACTTCGCACGTTACGTTTCATGAAAGAGTGCGAATGATACATGGTCACATCATCTGTGCGACATGACGATAGTAAAAGTGCTGATGCCAGGGCAATCGACAATCTTTTCATTGGTATCCTCAAACAAATGTTACAATCTTATTTGCTGTGCATATCTACGAAATGCAGCCTAAAACGGGACGTCATTTCTCGTCACTCGAAACTAGTACCCACGGCCAAGGCCGTGGGCTATTAGGGATGATCTCGTCTCTTGTCTCTCGCACCCACGGCCAAGGCCGTGGGCTATTAGGGATGATCTCGTCTCTCGTCTCTCGCACCCACGGCCAAGGCCGTGGGCTATTAGGGATGATCTCGTCACTTGTCTCTCGCACCCACGGCCAAGGCCGTGGGCTATTAGGGATGATCTCGTCACTCGTCACTTGTCTCTCGTCTCTCGTCTCTCGTCTCTCACCTCACCATCGCCAGGATGTTATATGCTCGCCCCCTATCGCCCCAGATGGCTTCGGCCAAGGGGGCGGCATCACGCTGGTGGTTGGCGTTGGGGAGCTTTGACAGATACTCCGAGATCAGATCTTCGGTGGGCATGTGATAGGCCGAGCGCCATGGGAGCACGTCGCGGATGGTGGAGGTGATGCGCTGCACCTCTTGACGCGGCGTGGGTGGAATGACAAGGGGGATGTCGGGATAGATCGGCATGGCATCGGTTGATCCGACGCCGGCAGGAGATGGAGTGGTGACGTAGTCTGTTGTGATAACGAGCTGAGTACCGGAGCGGAGCTCAAGATGCCGACGCTCTGTGCCTCGTCCGGCCGTGCGCATGCCAAGCAGCCGGGCGTATCCATTGCGTTGCATGGCACCGACGAATGCCTCTGCGGCATCGCTGGTTGCTGTGTCAATAATGATGCGCACGCGCTTGCCGCTAAACGCCCCTAGATTCTCAGCCACAAATGTCTTCTCGGCGACTCCGTTACGGTAGATCGTCAGCAGCGTATCGTTGGGCCGTGCAAACAGTTCAAGCATACGAACGGCAACTTCAGGGTTGCTGCCTCCGGCACCACGCATGTCCAATACGAGTTCGTCCACGTCCTCGCGTAGCAAAGCGCCGATGGACCGAGCCATGGCAAGCGGCGTCCACATGGTTTCGCTTACCTGCGTCAGATCGATGTAGCCCACGCCCCCTTCCAGATGCGTGAGCAGTTCCGGACGAACGTCCCGGCCCACCTCGATGCGGAGCGGGAACTGTCTGCGTCCGCGACGGACATCGAGTTTGACAACGCCGCCCCGTGATGAAGCTGTAAAAAGCTGACGCCACGCCTCGTCGATGGTTGTGGCAAGGGGCTCATCAGCAACTGCAACGATTCGGTCGCCAATACAGATGCCACCGGCGTAGGCAGGCATTCCGGGTATGAGGTTCGTGACGATGATGCCGTCACCATCGACTTCGAGCCGGATGCCGAATTCATTGGCAAGAGCCCGACGTCGGTCCCGCTCCAACTGCTTCTCCTGGTCTGTCATCATGATGAATCGCTGCTGCAGATGTTCAAAGGCCCGCTCAAGGGGCTCCATACGCACCACACTGTCGGCCACACCGCTCCACATCATTTGCCGGAGCAGGCGCCGCAGTTCGATCTCATCTCGACGCGCAAACGTTGTCCGCACGGTCCTATGGTCGGCCGTGCAGGACCAGTATGGTGTTGGAATCGATTGGCGGACGCGGTTGAGTTCGCTGATGGCATTGAACGGACTTCCCCTCTCGCCCCATACCGCCTCGGCATACCCCACATATCCGGCAGCATTGAGACTATCCACGATCTCTGGCGTCGGTGCAAAATGATCGCCTCGCAAGCGGAGCGCGTCAGCCATGCCCGGAAGCACTGGCCGTAATGTTGGGGCAAGGGGCATATCCGCCGGAACACCAACGCTGTCTACATCCATGCGTCCGCCAGGATGAAACGTGGATACCGTCATACGCAGTCCGCCAATGGCCGATTGCAGGGCAAGGCTAATGCCGACGATCTTTTCGATCGGCACCAGCGCCTGCACGCGCCCCTTGCCATAGCTGCGCGTTCCGATGATGGTGGCATTGCGCCGCACGGCAAGCGTACCGGCAAACAGCTCGCTGGCAGATGCGGAATTGCTGTCCTGCAGGACCACGATGGTGATGCCGGGATCTGACCATTGACCGCCGAACATGCCCTCGCAGACGGTCACCGAGCGGTTCCTCCGGTCTCGGAACGATACCACCGTATCATTCTCATCAAGCATCATGCAGAGCAGGCTCTCGACTTCAGAGAGCGATCCGCCCGGATTGTCCCGTACGTCAAAGACCATTGTGTCGATGGCGTTCGGGTCGATCTTGCGCACAATCTTCCGGAAGGTCGACGTCAGTCCTTCATCAAACTCCGTGATGCGCACACCCATGGTACGGCCGACGATGGCCACGGTGACGGGCTCGATGATGAAGTCGTTCCGGTAGGTGAATATCCGAATGCATGTATCGCTGCGCCGCACGTCCAGAGATAGCCACGTTCCCACGCTTCCACGGATGCGCCCACCACTCTGTTTGTGATTCATTCCGGCGATGGATTCGTCGTTGACCACCTCGATGATATCACCCACGAGCAGCCCGCTGTGAAAGGCAGGACCCCAACAGGTGATGTTGTCGACCCTGTTGCCGTATGGTGTAATGGAGGTCGTGACCCCGATTCGCCCCCTGGCAAGGCCCCGGATCTGCTCATTCATCATCTGCCACTTTTCCCTTGAAAGAAGAAATGACCAGTTGTCCAGCAGCGAGTCAAACTGCTTCCACGGAAGTGCCGCTGCCCCAGAAGGAAGGGGGCGGAAGTAATGCTCGATGATGAACTCTTTGACAAGTGCTGTGTCAACCCCGTTCGAATTCGGTTCAATGGGGCTACCCGGCTCCGAGCTTTCATGTTGCTGCGCCCGGCCCATTAGCACGCCGAACACCACTGCAAGTACCACCATGATGCGATTCATAGGACCTCCGGAAGATGACTGATAAATACCTGCGAGTACGTATCCCCATACTCATACAAACGATTCGAAACTAGAATGTATTGTCGACGCTATTTGTCGTTGTTGGGCTTTCACCAAATCTACTTTTTGCAAATCGCACGAGTTGGTCGCGTACGTTCCATCCCTATCGTATATTAGTTGACTTCCCTGCGTATCGTACAATATTGTAGCAACTGCTCTCACCTTACGTGTATGGATACTGAATCCCTCCTTCGAGGTCTGCACCATGGCTTTGGTGCCATTCCAACGGATGAACCGTGGAGAACGATCGTCACGGCCTCACACTATCTGCGCGATCGCGATGTGAATAGTGCTGTCAACGCACTTTGCTTGCCAGTGCCGATTATTGACGAGCGCGCGTTATTCGCATCTGCGTTGCTGAATCTTCGGGGCTACAACCTGCTTGGCGATACAGCCAGTGCAACAGTGCACGCTGATATCTTACTATCGCATTCGCTGCTCCGCCAGCCCCTAGCCGCTGCGGTAGCCGGAGTAACGCTCGGTGCATACTACCGCACGCTTTACAGGTATGAGAATGCGCTCAGCTACCTAGTTCAGTCGGAGCAGTACTTCCAGGAGATAGGCTGGACGTTGAGCGTGGCACGATGTTCGGTTGAGATCGCATCGATCCTGTTGAATCAAGGTGATTACCAAGGTGCTATCGAGCGATATACCTCAGCGGCTCCAATCATTCGCGATCAAGGTTCCGATGTGACCTTGCGTGCGTTGATGTTCAATCTCGCCGTCGCACATCACCATGCGGGAGACTACCAGATCGCGTATGATGAGTTCAGGCTAATGATTGATTCGGGATCCTTTGGTGAACGCGGGGTCGATCGGATCAACGTATTGCTGGCTCTTGCGATCACATGCGAGGAGCTTGGACGTCATTCTGAATCAGCCGATCTCTATGACGCGTCGCTGCTGTACGCTACTGAGCAGGGATTCCACGGACATCGCCTGCGGATCCGTCAGATCATGGCCGCATCGGCTCTGCGAACGGGGGACTTTGGGCGCGCATCCGCGATCCTTGATGAGCGAGCAACGGCTGACGTGGAGCAAATGTCTCTCCGCAACTACATAGAACTGCTGCATACCCGCGCACGATATCACGTCTGCCTGGAACAGCATGATATCGCTCTCGAACTCCACGATCAGGCAATGGAACGCGCGCGTGCGGCAACGCTGTGGGACGTATGTCTTGCGATGCTCAATGAGGTGCTCGATTGGCCCCTTACAACTCAGCGAAAGCTCGACGTCCTCGAGGAGATCCGTCAACTGCAGCGCGATCGCATGCAGCGGCTCGCCAAGGGGTATGCATTTATTGCCGAGTTGCGGCACAACTATGAGATCGATAGACTGCGCCGTGAGCGCGAGCGAAAGCAGGAGATTGCACTCGCCATTTCTCAGGCACAGGACCGTCTGCTGCATGAGGTTGGGCGAGAATTGCACGACTCTGTTGGTCAGGATATGATTGTCCTGACGTTACTGTCGAAGCGTCTATCACATGCCGATGTCCGGTCAAGCGATGACCAGCAATCGATCGTTTCGACCATTGATCACGTTGCCTCGCGAGCATCCAACACTACGCGTCGCATTGCGCACCTTCTTGCCGGTGGAGACATATCGGGGGCTGGCCTGCGCCATGCGCTGATGAACCTGCGCGATGAGGCTTGCCGCGCAATGCCCTCCCTGAACATCGAGGTCATCGTAAGTGGTAGCGCCGAACGGATGCGACCTTCAGTGGCTCGAACGCTATTTCGCATTGCTCAAACGTCGCTTCAAAACACCCTTCGACACGCTGAAGCTACGTCGTGCACGATCAACCTCATTATTCATCCCGAACAGTACTTCCTCTCTATTGAAGACAATGGCGTCGGCTTCGACAAAGACCAAACCGGCAATGGAATGGGACTGCAAGAGATCTATGCCCGCACCGAGCTACACTCCGGCACCGTCAGCATTGAATCGGCTCCAGGTAAGGGGGCGTACATCGAAGTGACGATACCGTCCGGCGGATGCGGGAGTACTGATGTCTGATGACTGCACCCGTCATTCCCGCGAATGCGGGAATCCATCACCCGTCATTCCCACAGTGTATGGACGAGACGCAGGCTCGCCCGCGGGACCATGGATGGATGCCTCCGGCTAGGTTGTACCATACAAAAAGCCCATCGGCCCCACGATGAAAGGGGCCCGATGGGCTATCGAGAGCTTCGATGATTGCGCTACTGAGCGGCCTAGATTGCCTCTATAGCACCCACAATAACGGGTTGCGTCGTTTCGATGAGTTTGCCGCTTGCTACCTCCTTGATGAGGGAGTATGAGCGTATGACCTGATTGAGCGGGCCCGCGATCCAGCCGTTCTGATAGACATCTGCGGTCACATATTCAATTTGGCCTGACTGTACGGTAACGTCCGCTCCGGGAGTGCCGTCTACAGGATTGATCAGTCGGCCGTGCGCTGCGAACTTTAGTGATGCCTTTGGCATGGTATACCTCTGTGGTAGAAAATGAATCCGTTGATTTTCATCTGCTAGACAAATGTATCATCTTTGCAACAACATGGTTCATTAAAAATTATTCGTAAGGATCCGCTGTGAACTACAGATCAGCGGCTGATTTGCTGTTGTATGCCGTCTCGCCATCAAGCGCTTCGGAACCCTGGAAGCCTCTGATACGGGCGGTCGAATCGATACGCCGCCGAGAGTTTACTCATGCACAGGAGTGTCTTAGCCAACTGGCTGCGGGCCAGCCTGGTCTGCTGGGATTCGCCGTTTCTGTATCCTGGCTGCGTGTGGCTCTAGGCAGAGGCGATATCGTAGAGGGAGTTCGGTGGGCTGAAGCGATCCGCTCAAATCCGATCGCCTCGGAGCCGCTGTTCGGTGCAATTGCCGACCTGCGTATCGGGATTCTGCATCGCCTGCGGTCGGACTTCGATCTTGCACTCCACATGGTATTGTCGGCCCGCTCGTACTTCTCCGAGATTGGCTGGACACATGCCAAAGCACTCTGTGATGCTGAGGTTGCAAATGTCATGCTGGTTCGCGGAGACGTTTCCGCCGCATCTGCCGCCTTCATGAAGCTGAAAGATGCATTCCAGGAGGAGCCACTTCTGCCCTTTCGGAGTTCGATCCTTGCAAATATGGCAGCGGCCATGCAGCGGGCGGATCGGCTGGATGAGGCTCGGGGCATCTATACCGAAGTCCTTCAGCTTGCGCCATTCAATGCGGCAAATGCCGACCGTGGGACAATCCTGCAGAACCTTGCTCTCAATCACAAGCTGAGCGGAAGATATCGTGAGGCCGAGTCCATCTTCAATGAAGCGCTGACCTGCCTCACTGTGCAGGAAGCCCCCTCCCAGTATGTCCGCATCCATAACAGTCTTGCGGACCTTGCAATGCGACGGGAGGACCGTGGGGCTGCCGCGGTGCATTTCGAGGCAATAGCAAACGTCGCTCCCGATTCGCTGGTGCCATTGGTTCACGTCGAAGTGCTCAGCACAAGGGCCTGGTCTCTTGCCAACTCCGGCAACTACGACCAAGCGGTGGAGACTGTGCTGGAAGCGTTGACGTTGGCAACATCCAAGGGGCTCATCGATGAAAGTCATTCCTTGCTCAACGATGCGCTGCAGTGGGCATCACAGAGTGGTCACCGCCGGCTGCTTCTTGAAGAGTACCGGCGCGTCCAGGACGTTCGGGTAAAGAAGGCGGCTGAGAGTATGAACGCGATCGTCGAACTGCGAACACAGCTTGAACAGGAGCGAGCCCGGCGAGAAGTTGAGCGTCAGCAGGAGCTCTCACGCGTGATCGTTGAGACGCAAACCCGCACGATGAACGAGATCAGTCGCGAGCTACACGACTCTCTCGGACAGGACATGACCGTGCTGCAGAAACTTGCCGAGCGAATGCTTGACGGTCAAATGATATCGGATGAACAAGAATGGTCTCGCATGGCATCCACAGTGCACGAGGTTGCTCAACGCGCTGCCCGCGACACGCGTCGAATCGCGCATCTGATGTCGGGAAGTGGGATCTCAGCGGAAGGACTCGCGGATGCCATTTCGATGCTACGCTCCGAGATGGCACATGCAATGCCGTCTCTCGACATTGATGTGAGCATCTCGGGAAGCTTTGCCGATATGACCTTTGACAAGGTGAGAGCAGTCTATCGGATCATTCAGACCTCAATGCAGAATGTTGCCCGACACTCAGAGGCCTCATCGTGCTGTATCAATCTTATCGCCCATGAGGACCATTATCACCTGAGCGTGGAAGACAACGGCATTGGTTTCGATCCAGTCACCATCAAACAAGGCATCGGCCTTCGCGAGATCAAGGCTCGGGTGGAACTGGTCGGTGGCCAGGTACGAATCGAAAGTATGCCCTCGAGAGGCACGTACATCGAGGTCACGATCCCTCGGGAGCAGGGGGCGGTATGACAAGGGTGTATTGTGTTGACGATCATGAGTTGATCCTTGATGGTCTGTGCAGTGACCTTGCTAAGGCCGAGGACTTTGTCGTCGTCGGCCAGTCGACAGATCCCAAGCAAGCACTTGAAGAGATCCTTGATAGACGTGATGAGATCGATGTGGTCATCACCGACATCGACATGCCGCACATGAGCGGATTCGATCTCTGTGAAGAGATCAAACGACACGGAGCGCTGCCGCGCGTGGTGTATCTCACCTACCACGTATCGGATGAAATTCGGTACAAGGCGCTTCGGTCAAAGATGGACGGTATCACCTTCAAGAGCGCATCAACGGACTCGATCATTTCCTTCATTGATGAAGTGTGCAAGGGTGAGAACATCATCGTTCGTGCGTTGCCAACACATGTCAAACTGATCCAACAGTCGAACGAGCTTACCGCCACCGAGCGCACGGTTACTCGGCTGCTTGCGTGCGAGGGACTGACGAATTCCGAGGCCGCGGAACGTCTCCATCGTAGCAAGGACACTGTTGAAACGCACCGCAAAAACATCATGAGTAAACTGGGTCTGAAGAACACTGTAGAGCTTGTTCATTTCGCTATTCGATCGGGTATTTGCAACCTAAATCCTGATACTACCGACTAGTTGGTATTCTGCATGACTACCGTATCGCCGTGATTTTCGGCATATGGGGTAGGGCCGATGTTCGCACCGAACATTTAGGAGCCCTACCATGCAACACCAAACAACACACCTGATCCGCCGAGCAAAGGTTGCTCTGTCGATCGTCACCCTCACCCTCTCCCTCTCCCTCGCTTCTGTCGAGGCAAAGGTTGCCCCGAGCCCCCTTCGTGCCGCAGCGTCACGTACGGCCTCAGCATCGGATGCAAAGGCCACCGTCACGACTGGACAACGGCGCTCAGCGTCGGAGGTTCGCGACGAGGTCAAGGACCTCATTTCGCGGGGTGCCTACGACAACTGCACCGTCCGCCCGGGGTCCAACCCAATAGCCGTAACCGAGCCCTTGACTTCTGAATCCGAATTTGCACGCACCTACCGTACGTCCGTCTTTGCTCCCAGTGCCGAAAGCCCAGACGGAGTGCCAGGCTCCGTGCCGGCCCTTGAAGACGTTGCCCGGGCCTTCGCCAATGAAATGAGCACCAGCGCAACAACACGTGTGCTGATCTACAACAAGGTTCTTCAGGCCCTAGAGGTGATGGTCGCACGACGGATTCTGCGTAACGACAATCCGTCCACACTGATTTCATACATGTTTACGGACCATGACATCCGCACCATGCTCACGTCTCGAATGGAAGCAGCGAGCGAACTGAGCTCAAACCGGTGAGATCTGCACCGCTCCACGAGTACAGGTAACCCAAATCTGCACAAGATGGTATACTTGCCAATTGTTGTCACTACAACAACAAGGAGTTCCTCGTGCAACAGGTACCCGCAACCCTACTGATGATCTTCCTCTGCTGCGTGTGCCAGGCGCAGAAGCTTCCGCCAAATCAAGCATATCCATTCTCTGTGAAGCAGATCCATAGTGGACATAGCCTGACTGATCCGCTGTTCTACCCGCACTGGCCCGGACAGTACGTTAACCTGATGGGTCAGGTTCTGCAGCAACCGGCATGGCAGATCATGAACAAATCCATCGGCAAATCAACGACGCCCGGTTCGTCATTGAGCGCCCGCTGGAGCACCCCACCTGGATTCGGCGCCCCAGACGCACGCAACGGCATTGCTAACTGGGAGCTTTTGTCGATCACAGAGCGCGTTCCGCTTCTGTACGAAGGCGGCAGCACACAAGCTTGGTACATCCAGGGCATTCAGGATCAACGAAACGCCTTGTCGCAATTCGTCAACAACGCTTGGACGAATGGCAATGCTGGTAAGGGGGCTCCCACACTCCTCTGGACAACGTGGGTGAGCATCGACGGATCGAATGGTGACTTCCGTCAAATGCTCGACGTGCAGGGTCTGGAGTGGGAACACATGCAGGATCATGCCAACGAGCGCCGTCCAGCCGATGCACCACCGGTGTATATCATCCCCGGACATAAGATGATGGCTCGACTCTTTGACGATATCAAGCAAGGCGCGGTACCGGGAATCACTGCTATCGATCAGTTCTTCAGCGATGCCATCCACACCAACGAACGCGGTGCATACGCCATCGCCATGATACACTATGCCTGTATCTACAACCGCAGCCCAGTCGGTTTGCCGAACAATCTCATCCCCAACGCACCTACCGGAACGCCACTCCCCTCTCCGGAACTTGCCGCCTACCTACAGAAGATGGTCTGGGAAGTTGTCACAAGCTATGATCGTACTGGCGTGACATCGACGACAAGCGTCGATGAAACTGCGAAGACAAACCGCATCACCGTCAGCCCCAATCCCGCCGATGATGTGATCACCGTTCAGCTTCCGACGTGCTACGAGTTCGCATCCGAGATCATCGTGCGCGACATCAACGGGTCGATCGTTCTCAAAGCACCACTCGGCCCGCTAACAAACGCTACCACCATCAACGTCAACGAACTCCCTCGCGGCATATACAGCGTCTGGGGCCACCCTGACTGCCGAGCAAGCGGCGTTCCGGTACTGTTGCGGTAGGTGGTGCAGCTTCGCGGAGGGCCGCGATGTGCGGCGAATCGTCATTCCCGCGAAAGCGGGAATCCATCGTCGTCATTCCCGCGAAAGCGGGAATCCATCGTCGTCATTCCCGCGAAAGCGGGAATCTATCTTCGTCATTCCCGCGAAAGCGGGAATCTATCTTCGTCATTCCCGCGAAAGCGGGAATCTATCTTCGTCATTCCCGCGAAAGCGGGAATCTATCTTCGTCATTCCCGCATTCGCGAGAATGACGATGTTGTGCACAACGCCTAACACGCCGTGCTGCAGCTCATCCCGCGGCTTCAGCTCGTGGGACGCTTTGCATCCTTACCGAGTCTCCCCGATCCGGCGGATCGCGTTTGCTTCTCGTTCCGGATCCATGTACTTGGTAAGGTGCACCATCAAGCCATACTTATCATCAAGAGCTAGACTAGTAATGATGAACCCCGACTTAAGCTTTGGGACGAGCACCGCATTGTTCGACGCGTAGTGTTTTGACGTCACCAGTTGAAAGCCCAACGCTTGTGCGTGTTCCAGAACATGCGCCAGAATGCGCGTATAAAGCCCCTTGCCCCGATGAGCCGCATCAATGGCCGTGTTGCACATGTAGAGTGTTTCATGGTCCACCTGATACCCAAAGGTCCAACCGATCAACACTCCATCATGCTCAAGTGCCCACTGCATTCGCCATGCCTTGGGAAAGGCTTCGCTTCTTACCTGGGCAAGCTGACGCTCTTCGTCCGAAAGGTGAGATGTCACGTCAACGATGAGTGACGTCTTGAAGTACTCCGCATGCTTCGCCACATAGGCGGCATGAAACTCCTCAGCGGTCATGTCCCGCAGTGTATAGCCGTTTTCGAGGTTGTGCATGAGCGCGAATTACGGAATTACGGAATTACGCAGCTACGGAATTGCGGAAGCTCGCCTAGATCATATGCAGGTCCGAGACGCGGTCTCACCCCCGATGTTTTGTATCCGCTGCGGCAATAGAAATGGGAATCTGCAGAGGAAGATTCGTCAATGAATTCGCGAGGTTGATCGTTTGCACGTGCATGTTCAATCTTGGAGGCATTGTGTTACTTCGCCTGATGGTGTGTGCGTTTGTTGTGACTTCATTTCTCTCGGGCTGTCGGACAGTTCCGGCCGGGAACAGAGGAGTTCTGGTAAAGATGCTTGGCGGCGAAAAGGGCGTTGATGCCCGTGAGCTGGGCACGGGACGCTACTTTGTTTGGCCATTCACTGAAGAGCTCTACATCTTCCCAATCTTCCAGCAGAACGTTGTGTGGTCGGGTCAGCGTGGCATTACCTTTCAGACCCGTGAGGGACTGAGTGTGAGCGGCGACTTCGGCATAAGCTATGTTGTAATGCCTGACAGTGTGACGGCGATCTTTCAGCGATACCGCATTGGTCTGGAGGAGATCACGGATCTATACTTACGCAATGAGGTTCGCGATGCATTGAATCTTGTCGCCTCTGAAATGGACATTGAGGCCGTCTATGGTGCCGGACGCCAGGTGCTGCTGAAACGGGTCGACTCAACAGTGAAGAAGCGCATTGAAGGCATGGGCATATCGGTCGATCGCATATACACCATTGGCGATTTCCGCCTGCCACCGAGAGTGGTCGAAGCCATCAATGCGAAGATCGAAGCCACACAGCTGGCTCAACAGCGCGAGAACGAGGTCCGCGAGGCCGAAGCCGAGGCTCAAAAGCAGCAAGCACGGGCAAGGGGCGA
>VEQR01000148.1 GCA_018883125.1 Candidatus Kapaibacterium sp. | reverse complement strand
TAGGCAATGGCCTGGCGTGCTGCCTTTTCTGCATCGTCATAGTTTTCGAGACGAAAGAGGATCCATGCGTACGTGTCGAGGTATGCGGCATTGTTTGGCTCTGCCTCGAGCGACGTTTCGGAAAGCTGGAGTGCTCGGCGAAGGTCCTTATTGCGCAGACACAGCGAGTAAGCGTAGTTGTTACATACGAATGGATGACGCGGATCGATCATGAGTGCTCTCTCGTAGCAGGCATCAGAGCTATCGATTTGCTTGTGTCGATCATACAGCCAACCGAGCTGCGCCCACGCATCGATCGTCAAGGGGGCTTGGTGGACCGCATCGTTGTATGCCGCTATGGCCTTCATATCCTCGCCCTGGTCAAGATAAATCGATGCCTTCACGAGGAGCATGCGCACGTCGAGAGGGAACATGGTGCGCCCCCTTTCAACATATCCCATCGCACGGTTCGGCATCTTCTGCAGAAGACTCAGACGAGTAACTTCTAGGTACGTTTCGGCAACCGCCAGTGGGGAAGCAAGTGCCATGTTCATCATGCGGACCGATCGCACCGAGTCGGAGATACGTCCGGCAAGCGCTGCCCCAATAGCCATCAGTGGCCATGATGATGAATGCGTGGTAAATGTGGCATCAAGCAGGTCGGCGATCTTTTCCGGATACATTCCGCTGACGAGTGTGTCATCGAGGATCGACGAGAGGGCAACGGCCCAGACGCGTCCTGCGCTTTGCATGTCGGGATCTGGAGAATTCCATCGACGCAGAACAACAGCAAGTTCCGTGAACATGCCCTGTGAAACATATTGCTCCGACAAGGCCGCGGATAGCTGCGGATTGGATGGCTCGAGTTCGACAGCGTGTTCGAGTGTGCGGATCATACCGGAAATGTCATCAACGCGCTCATAGAGATCGGCAAGCCGACCCAGTATCTGAATGTCGGGCTTCGTTTCAATGACCCGTTGATATAGCTCGATCGCTCTGCGAGCATTACGGGGCTCGTACAGGCGAGCAAGCGTCACAAGCTGACGTGTTGTCGGCTTCAGCTTGATGATCTCCTCATACGCCTTTAGACCTTCATCATAGTGTCCGCGCTGAACTTCGATTTCCGCCAGAAGCTCCCACGCATCGCGAGACGTCGTGTTCTTGTTAAGCGAAAGTCGGACGAACTCGTAAGCAAGGTCGAGCTTACGCAATTGAGCATAGCACCGAGCGATCGCGGCAAGGCAGGTGGCCGAAGAATCGTATCTGAGTGACTGCTGAAACTCGAGGATGGCCTCAGCTTCGCGTCCACCTTGCAGCTGCATCGTTGTGCCGTTAATGAAGAACTCTTTTGCCCGGCGTATCGAGTCTGCACGTGTTGGCGCTGTGACGTTCTGCTGAGCATTCGTCGCAGTCGAAAGAACAACAATCAATGCCGCGCAGACGATGGCTGAGCGTACGGCACTGTAACGCTGATATGGGGTCCGGATTTTCACCCTTGCATTGACGACATTGGGCGCAAGTTATGACAGGACATCAACGAAAAAAGGCCGCATAAGGCGACCTTTCTGAGTGTTCGGTGGTAGGCAGACGCTTACTTCGCGGCGCGCTTCTTCATGGCCGTGTAACCGACCTTGTCGAGCGTCTTCAGAGCGCTGGCAGTGATCTTCACTGTTACCCAACGACCTTCTTCCGGCACCCAAACGCGCTTCTTTTGGATGTTTGGTAAAAAACGGCGACGCGTTTTGTTGTTAGCGTGCGACACGTTATTACCGTACATCACACCGACTCCTGTGAGTTCACAGCGACGAGCCATGATTGGACTCCATTTCCTGACAGTTACGTAAACAAGACCGGCAAAATACCGGATGTTTTCCACAATAGCAAGTATCATGCCACGAATTACCCTAAGACGATGAAAAACCCCTACTTTCGCGGTTCGGTTTGACGCACACACCACCATCTACACCCTCTGAGAAAGCGGTTGTCCACACACGGACGATATCCGTTCGAGGCGCACGTGTGCACAATCTGAAGAATGTTGATGTAGATGTCCCTCGCAATACGCTCACTGTTATCACGGGGCCGTCGGGAAGCGGGAAGTCCTCCCTGGCCTTCGATACGATCTATGCTGAAGGCCAACGGCGGTTTGTTGAGTCGCTGAGTGCTTACGCCCGGCAGTTCCTTGACCGCATGGACAAGCCCGACGTGGATTCGATCGTTGGCTTGCCCCCTGCGGTGGCTATTGAGCAGCAGACATTCACAAAAAACCCTCGCTCGACAGTCGGGACGACAACGGAAGTTTACGACTATCTGCGTCTTCTCTATGGCCGCATCGGTGTGGTCATCGATAAGGATTCCGGAGAGGTTATCCGCAGGGACACGCCACAATCGGTTGTGGAGGATCTGCGTCGCAATGCCTTGGAGGCGAGACTCTATCTCCTCTTCGAGCTGCCGAAGGAGCATGCCACGCTCGATATCGTGCGTGAGAGTCTGCAGGCACGTGGTTACTCCCGTCTTGTCTTCGGGGCATCGACGGAGATCCAAGAGCTGCAGGATGTGTCCGAACTTCCCGGGTCGGCCATTGAGACCTTTGTCGTGGTGGACCGTTTTGTCGTGCGTGATGATGAAGAGACCATCTCCCGCATGACGGATTCGATCGAGCAGGCCTTTGCCGCCGGAGCTGGTCGCATCGTTGTTCGTGATATGCGATTAGGTGCAGATCGGTTCTACTCATCACGCTTCGAGAGCGCCCGTACTCGCACGATGTACGTCGAGCCGGAGCCCCGCCTCTTCTCCTTTAACAGTCCATTTGGTGCCTGCCCGAAATGTCAGGGCTTTGGTCGAAGCGTCGGTACTGATCTGAACATGGTCATCCCCGATACCAGTCTCTCTCTGCGCAGGGGTGCTATCCATCCCTTTAGGGGAGAGTCTTTCGGTGTTTATCTCAAATCTCTGATCGCCGAGGCCGATGCATTTGGCGTGCCGGTCGATCGGCCAATTACGACGCTTACGGAAGAACAACTTGTCCTTGTGCGCAAAGGCTTTGGGCGCTACATCGGCATCGATGGATTTTTCCAGATGCTGGAGGAAAAGAGCTACAAGACCCATTACCGCGTGATGCTTTCACGGTATCGTGGCTTTACGGTCTGTTCCCAATGCAACGGTTCGCGCCTGCGCACGGCGGCACGTCAGGTATTCGTCGGAGGCGTTAGTCTTCCGTCAGTTGTTGCCATGACGCTCGAGCAGGCGCGAGAGCACTTTGAGCAGTTGACCCTGACCGACCACGAGTCGATCATCGCCGGTCAGGTGCTCCTGGAGATCCGTCGTCGTATTGGACTGCTGTGCGAAATCGGACTAGAATACCTGACCCTGGATCGACTCTCGCACACGCTCTCAGGGGGCGAGTCACAGCGCATCAATTTGGCATCATCGCTTGGTAGTGCGCTCGTTGGCACGCTGTATGTG
>VEQR01000147.1 GCA_018883125.1 Candidatus Kapaibacterium sp. | reverse complement strand
TGATGAACGGATCGATAAACGACTTCTCATACCCTTCGTCGAGCTGATATCCATCCTTGGTGAGCTCGTTCGTGAACCGAACACGCTTCTGCAGCGTATCGGAGTTGATCCACATCTCGTGATACGACGGCTCCTGATAGTAGGGAGGCCATCCGGCCACGTTTGGCGGTGTGAACAGGTCCATCTGCATCGTGGCCATCGTCCTGCGCACCGTGCGATATGCCCAGTGGAGTTTCTTCTGATCGTCGGGGAAGAAATCCGCAGGCTTAAACAGGCGAACGGTGCCGATCACTAGGTCTGCCGGCGTCTTGATCAAACATCCTACGCGCTCGTTGTCGTAGAAATGCTCACTCAGAAACAGTTCCCGTAGCACGGGTGCAATGCGGAAATCATTGGAACGAAGTGTCTGGGCAAGGGGCTCAATAACATCCTTCTCTATCGTATCCGTGATGACGTAGTCGACGTACCACCGATAGAGCTTCCGGACGATCGTCAGAGCCGTTGCGTTCTGCACAAAGATCATGTCGAGAAACTCATCGATCTCCTGCTTGGCACCAGCCTCGGTACTCCGGCCGGTAATGGTTCTGTTGCCATAGCGTGCGGAGAAGGTCTTGTTGCCGGCGTCGTGACTTGATGCATTGAACTTCGTCGTCATACCCGACTGCACATCCGTCCACCCGGTAAAGATCCGCGAGGCTGTCTTGACGTCTGCCTCGGTGTAGTTCACGTAGTCGCCCGGCGCAACCTCCGGCCCCTTGCCGATGGTAAACAATTCCTGTACTTCGCGACCGTAGTTCTCGTTCGGTGATTGCTTCGTGTTTGTGTTGCCGCTTAGGTACCGAAGCATCGCCGGATCAAACGTCACCTCGCGAACCAGATCCTTCACGCTACCCAGCACGTTACTGCGGAGCATGGCGTTCTGCTTGAAGATGTACCGGGCATCCTTCACCTGCAGCTGTCCGGTCGAGAAATAGTTCGACCAAAAGAGCATCAACTTTTCTCGCACCGAGAAGCTCTGCTGCAGCATCAGGTTTATCCACCATGACTGCAGAAACGCCAGGCGCACATTCTCCGCGCTGGAGTCGTAGGAAGCCGATGACCAAGGATCACCCTCTACTACCGCGCCGGTCTTGAGATAGGCGATCGGCTCTGCCGGTGCCGGCGTGGATCCCAGCAGCGAATCAACGGCTGCCACGAGCCCCTTATCAAGGGCTGTCTTAACGTCGCCCGGGTTAGACCCGAACATCGCCCGACGCACCAAGTGCGCCGCATGAACGGCGTCCCACGGTCCACCGTATTGCTTGAGTGCCAAAGCAGCCTCCTTGATAGTGTGCAGAAATGCGGTGCTGGCGGGGAAAAATATAGGAAAAATATCATCAGAGACGAGAGAATAGCCCCGGGCCTTGGCCCGGGGGAAGAGAGACGAGAGACAAGAGACAAGAAACGCAGTCTCGCCCGTGGGGATCGTCATTCCCGCGAAAGCGGGAATCCAGGTATGCGGGCGTCATTCCCGCGAAAGCGGGAATCCATACGTACATTCGTCATTGCGAGGATGACGAAGATGGATCCCCGCTTTCGCGGGGATGACGGCTTTCACCCAAAACCCAAAACCCAAAACCTGACCATGTCCTACTACAACCCCACCGACCTGCCCAAGTTTGGCAACATCAGTCAATACCAGCCGGATTTGGCTGCGAAGTTCTTTGAATGGTATGGCGCCGTGTTTGAAGAGGGGGCGCTGACGCAGCGGGAGAAGTCATTGATTGCGCTGGCGGTTGCCCACACGGTGCAGTGTCCGTACTGCATTGATGCCTACACGACGGATAGTCTGCAGAAGGGGGCTACCGAGCAGATGATGATGGAGGCGGTGCATGTGGCGGCGGCCATCCGCGGTGGTGCCTCGATGGTGCATGCCGTGCAGATGATGAACAAGGTTAACGAAGTATCGATGTAAGCCCCCTGACACATGGCATTAGCAACAACGAGTCTTCAGAAAAGGGGCGCGGCACTGGCCGACGCCTCAGAGCAGCTGCGACTGCTGCGATCGGCAGATGCGGTGCAGAACCTGCCGCAGTTTGCTGAGATGCTGCGTCCGCATGGGCTGCTGCCGCTGCGATCGCGCTCACTCGCCACGCTGCAGGTGAACGTGGGCAAGATGTGCAATCAGGCCTGCAAGCATTGTCACGTCGATGCCGGACCCGACCGGCAGGAGATCATGACGCGTCAGACGATGCAGATGTGCCTCGACGCGGTCGATCGCCTAGGCGCTCAGATCGTCGATATCACGGGCGGTGCCCCTGAGATGAATCCGGAGTTCCGGTGGTTCGTCGAAGAGCTCTCCTCACGCGGCGCGAAGGTGATGGTTCGATGTAACCTCACGATCATCGTGGCCAATCCTAAGTACAACGATCTGCCGGAGTTCTTTGCCACGCACCGTGTGCATGTGGTGTCATCGCTTCCGTTCTACGATGCAGGCCACACGGATCGTCAGCGGGGAGGGGGCGTATTCGGTGACTCGATAACTGCCTTACGCATGTTGAATGACGTCGGCTACGGGAAGGATGGAACGGGGCTGGTGCTGGATCTTGTCTATAACCCGCTGGGGGCACTGCTACCCGGACCCCAGGCATCGCTCGAGAAGGAGTTCAAACGTCAGCTCCTGACAAATCACAACGTGGTGTTCAATGCATTGCATTGCATCACGAACATGCCGATCTCTCGGTTCCTTGAGTTTCTGGTGAACTCTGGCAACTACGAGCGCTACATGAACACGCTGGTGACGTCCTTCAATCCGGTGGCGGCTGAGAACGTGATGTGCCGCGATATGATATCCGTTGGCTGGGATGGCCAGGTGTATGATTGCGACTTCAATCAGATGCTTGATCTACCAGTGGCCGGATCACTTCATCACATCTCGGATGTCACCAGAGACACGCTGATGAACCGGGCCATCATCATTGACCGACATTGCTTCGGCTGCACGGCCGGTTCGGGGTCATCCTGCGGAGGGCAGATCGCATGAGTGTCGTACGCTGCGGCTGGTGCATGAAGGACGACCTGTACATGCGCTATCATGATGAGGAGTGGGGAAGCCCCCTGCATGATGATCGAATGCTGTTTGAGTTTCTGATTCTCGAAACCATGCAGGCCGGACTTAGCTGGCACACCGTACTTAAGAAGCGCGAGAACTTCCGCGCGGCGTATCACAACTTCAATGTCGAGCGCGTTGCCCGCTTTGGTGAGCGCGAGGTTGAAGAGCTTCTGCTCGACGCCGGTATCATTCGCAATCGGGCGAAGATCGAAGCATCGATTCGCAGTGCCCAAGGATTCATCCGCATTCAGGAAGAGTTCGGTTCGTTCGATTCGTACATCTGGGGATTTGTCGATGGACAACCCGTCGTCAACATGTGGAAGGAACTGCGCGAGCTGCCGGCCTCGACGTCT
>VEQR01000146.1 GCA_018883125.1 Candidatus Kapaibacterium sp. | reverse complement strand
GATAAAGCCCATCTCGATCGTCTGCTCGCGAATCGCTTGACCCGGCTGATCGGAAAGGTTCGGATACCGTACATCGGATATGGACATAACAGACAACAGCGCGATGGATGTTCAACAATTGCCCCGGTGAACCCGTGATGTGCCGGATCACGTGCTCATCATGTGTTTACGTAGTGGCAGTAGCAGCGCAAAGTACCAAAACCGGGGGAGGTGAAGAACGGTGGATGGAGGGGACGGCTTCGTCAACCCAGCGAAGTGGCACTGGTGCAGGATGGGGAATGCAGAAGCGTCTGGTCACCGACCGTGTGGACGACCGCACAACGTGCGATGTGGCCCCGTGTTCGCCCATCGCCTGGGGCATGGTCAATGCCGTTACAAAAAAGGTGCATCAAGGGCATGCTGAGAGCGTCAACAGCAAGATTCAGATCCTCAAAGTCAGAGCTCGCGGCTATCGATCTCGTGATCGTTTCAGAACAGCAATCCTGTTCTGCTGCGGGAAACTCGACCTCTTGCCGCGGCTGCCGAACTCACTTCAGTTACACTTACCCACCAAGATTGCAGAAGACCCCAAATTGTTGGTAGTCACAATAATGAGCAATCCACAGGGGTAGCTGAATAACAAACCACCTCGACCGTCAAACAATATTGATTAAATTGTAGAGTGTTGCCGTCGATAAGCCGATCATTGAAACCAAATTAATCACGGTAGAGTAGTCCCGAACGGGGGTGATTGGGAGAATCCAATTATCACCTCCAAAAATGAAAAGCAATCGCAACTATGAAAGTTATTTTTAAAAGCAAGGATTATCAGGTGTTGGAGATGATAGGTTTCATTTCCTTCATGATGATTATTTTGACGCAACGAGCCATTCGTCCCAATAGCCAAGGATTTGATGAAAGCATCAAACACCTACTCGGGGTGGTGCCTAATTTACTTGCTGGATTGGCCATGAGCCTGGCCATCTTTATTTACGGTAAATCCTATTTCGATCGTTTCAAGCTGAGTGCGGAAAAGGCTATGCTTGCATCGTTAGCCATCTCAATTGCAGGACTTACTTTATGGGAATACATACAAACGGCAGCACATAAATCTTTTGATTCAGAAGATGTACTGGCTTCAATTTTAGGAAGCCTCTTAAGTGCCCTAGCCATTTATCTCAATATCCGTTATAACCGTAAACACGCCAGCTTAAAATAAGCTGACTTACAGTGAGTGGGTGGTAAATATTGGGCCAGTCCTAGTTTGAGGTGAGAACTTCAGGGAGGCTCGATGAAGAAGTGTCAGGACACGGAAGAGCTAATCGTCAAGATCGTGCGTGAGTCTCATGCATACGGAGTGCTCGAGACATCGAAGAAATACAATATCTCGGAAAACACGATCTGTATATGGCGCCGGAAGTACGGAGGTATGGAGCCGAATCAGGTGTCCGAGATGAAGTCGTTGGCCTAGGAGAACGCGCGCTTGAAGCGACTCCTGGCTGAGCGAGCGCTAGAGATCGACGTCATGAAGGATGTCCCCGGAAAAAATGGTAGGTATGACCCCTACTTGGAGAACCCATTATTGTAGTATATCATGCAGTACATGGATTAATATGCTACAATCAATTACACGAACTGACTACCGCGTTTGCCGGAATTGTTCGAGCTCTTACGTCCACTATGCGATGATCCTCAACGCAACGCGGTGTTCCTTCTCTTGGGTAGTGCCTCATGGGAACTCATCAAAGGTGTTTCCGAGACTCTGGCTGGCAGGATTCAATGTATCCGCCCGAGCAACTACATCTGTCCTGGCGTGAGAGTGTGACCGAGGTTTGCCGTCACACAATCATGAGGAATGATCGATGCGACGGAGCACAAAGCGAGAGAAGATGTATGCCATGGTGGAGTCGTGGCAACGCAGTGGAATGAGCCGGCAGCATGGCTTAGTTAAACGTGATGATCGGGTGGATCGGGATAGCCCACGCCGACGAGACAGAGTCCATGTGCTGGTGCAAGAGAGGGAGGGATGCGACGCTCCGCAGAATCCCGCAGCGTTGCTAGCTCGTCGATGCTAAGACGTTGTCGTGCAACCGACATACAGGCACCAACAATCGCTCTGCACATCCCGTACACAAAGCGGTCGGCCCGTAATCGTACCTCCAGCATGTCGCCATTGATACGGGCGTGCGAAACCTGCAGATCGCAGATGTAGCTTGTGGTGCTTGGGTTGGACTTTGAAAAGGCCGTGAAGTTGTGACGTCCGTGCATTGTTGAAAGGGCCTCGGCAAAGAGATCTCTATCGTAGGGTAGATCCGTATGCCATGACGTCAGCCTGTTGAACACGCTTGGTTGCAGGGCGATCGAGTAGACGTACTCGCGCCAGATCGCATCGAACCGCGCATGAAAACCGTCATGCACGTGATCGACACCAAGGATGCGGATGTCCTTCGGTAGCCGTGTATTGAGAGCCACTGGCGCCTTCTCGATCGGAATCTCATGCGCGCCCTCGGGCAGTTCAACGTGGGCACACTGTCCACTTGCGTGAACTCCGGCATCGGTTCTGCCAGCCCCATGAATGATGCACGGAATGCCATACGCTGTTGAGAGGGCTTCCTCCACGCGCTGCTGCACGGAAACACCGTTGCTCTGGCGCTGCCAGCCAACGTAGTCGGTTCCGTCGTATTCAATGAGCAGGCGAAGGCGCGGCATCAGGCAAAAGTATCATCAACGGGCGTTTGTTGGATGTGGATGAGCACTTTGTGAAAAGTCATTACTTCTACCAATTGTATCTTCGCTATCTCAATCTGGTTGTCTTTGCGTATTGGAGTTGTTTATGAAGCAAGCGGTTCTCTGCGGCATATTCATTCAATTGTTCTTGTGCTTGTCATGCAGCCATTATGTAAGCGAAACGGATCCATCGGTTGCGGATGATGACGTAGCGGGCGCAGATAGGTCTGTGTTCCTCGCTATTAACACTGAGATCTTGTATCCATTGGATCAATATTCAGTGACGATGGTAGCGCGTCATGGCCGCAATGGACCCATTGTCGAATCTCTTCGTAGATCCTACCTCTTTGTTAACGGCGTAAAGCGAGGTTTATACTACGGATTCCCATTTAGAAACGCCTCTGACCAGATTGCCTTACCGATCGGCACGTCAACGCTCGAGATTGGATTCCTAGGCCCTGGTAAATCGATAGAGAGAACCCAGTTCGTCCTTGCACCCCGTCTGTTGTATAAGCGCACCTACGTTGCTTCCAAGACATCCGGACTTGTTGTCACGATATCGCCCGCACTGGGTCAAGACGAGATTATCGAAATGAATGTTTATAAATCGGTCGGTACTTTCAAGCGTATAGTGTCACGTGTGTTTCAGGGTGTTGGATTGAGCACTATGAATGTCGCAGCGGCGGAGTATGTCGACCAGATTCTTGATGATAAGGAATTGACTGTTGAGTTGAATCGAAAGACGGTAGTGTTCCGCAACGTTCTTTTCAGCGTATCCGCCCGAGCAACTACATGTTGCCTGTTAGGCCTGCGTGCTGAGGACGATCTTATGCGGCAGCAGGGTGTGGTAGCGAGCTGGCGCCGTGGAGTTGATGCGTAGCAGGACCGTGCGGAGCCA
>VEQR01000145.1 GCA_018883125.1 Candidatus Kapaibacterium sp. | reverse complement strand
CTCAGCGGCTTCCTTCGGCTCCTGGATCGCGAGATTCTACAGGACGCCGGTAAGGTGACGGCGGAACTCGCCAAAGCACACGCAGAGAGCGAGTTCGAAAAGTATCGCATCGTACAGGATCGGTTGTTTGAGTCAGACTTTGACAGGATGCTAAAGGAACTGCCACAGCAGGACGTTCCTTCAACAGCCAACGCCGATCCGGAATCATGACGTAACCCCCATGCCCCTTACCGAAGCCGATATTGAACAGATAGCGCTTGAGTGGTTTGCCGAGTGTGGGTATACGCATGTGCACGGACCCGACATTGCGCCGGAGATGCAGGGGGCTGAGCGCGCGTCGTTCGATGAGGTGATCCTTGTGGGACGTTTGCGGTCAGCGCTTGGACGGATCAATCCAGAGATCTCGTCGGAGGACATTGACGAGGTGGTTCGTAAGGTGCTGCGAGCCGATACACCGGGACTTGTGCAGGCCAACAGACGGTTCCATACTATGCTGCGCGATGGCGTGGTAATCGAACGTAAGCGCGAGGATGGGTCGATTGCCGGTACAACGGTGAGGTTGATCGATACGGATGCGTTGGAGCACAACGACTTCGCAGCAATAAATCAGTTTACGGTCATCGAGGCGCGCAAGAACCGACGTCCGGACATCGTTGTGTTTGTCAATGGTCTGCCCCTTGCCGTCATCGAACTCAAGAATCCTGCCGATGAGAACGCAACCATCTGGCGCGCGTACGATCAGCTGCAGACTTACAAGAATGAGATTCCGTCGCTGATGCGCTACAATGAGCTGCTGGTGATCTCCGACGGTACGGCGGCACGCATCGGTTCGCTGACGGCGAACAAGGAGTGGTTCAAGGTGTGGCGCACGATAGACGGCGTCAGTGAGCCCCCTTCAACGGCCCTTGAGCTTGAGACACTCATCCGAGGCGTGTTCGACAAGCGACGGTTTGTTGAGCTGGTGACAAACTTCGTGGCCTTTGAGGAAGACACCGATAACGACCGCGTTCACAAGATCATTGCGGGTTATCATCAGTTCCACGCCGTCCACGTTGCCGTGAGCGAAACGGTACGCGCCAGCGGCATGAACTGGAAGACGGCCGACTCGTTGGGAACGTCCTACGCGCGACCTGTGCCGGATGGCAAGCCGGGCGACCGGCGCATTGGTGTTGTGTGGCACACGCAAGGCTCGGGGAAGAGCTTTACGATGCTCTTCTTTGCTGCGCTCGTGGCACGCACGCCGCAGATGAGTAACCCGACGATTGTGGTGCTGACAGACCGTAACGATCTTGATGATCAGCTCTACGGACAGTTCATGCGATGCCACGAGCTGCTGGGTCAGATCCCCCAACAGGCCTCCTCTGTGAGCGACCTACGCACACGCCTGAGTGTGGCAAGTGGCGGAGTGATCTTCACCACCATTCAGAAGTTCAACGCCGGTGAAAAGGGGGCTCGCATGCCCCTTCTCTCAAATCGCACGAACATCGTTGTGGTGGCCGATGAGGCGCACCGTTCGCAGTACGACCTCATTGATGGCTTTGCGCGAAACCTGCGCGATGCGCTGCCGAACGCGTCGTTCATTGGCTTCACCGGCACGCCTATCGAGAAGACCGATGCTAGCACGCGGATGATCTTCGGCGAGTACATCAGCATCTACGATATCCAGCGTGCTGTGGCCGATAATGCCACCGTGCCCATCTACTATGAGAGTCGCATTGCCAAGCTGAAGCTCAACGAGCAGATCCTGTCGCAGCTCGATGAAGAGTTCGAGGAGATCACCGAGAGCGAAGAAGCCACCGATAAGGAGCGCCTGAAGACTAAGTGGGCGGCACTAGAGGCACTGGTGGGCGACCCCGATCGCATTGCTGTTGTTGCGCGGGATCTTGTGGGACACATCGAGGACCGACGCAGGGCCATCAACGGGAAGGCCATGGTGGTGTGCATGAGCAGGCGCATCTGTGTAGACATGTACCAAGCCATCCTTTCACTGCGTCCGGACTGGAAGGACCAGGTCCGCGTGGTCATGACCGGCAGCGCCGACGATGGTCCCGAGTGGCAGCAACACATCGGCACCAAGCAGACACGGCGTGAGCTTGCCAACAGCTTCAAGGACCCCAGCGATCCTTTCCAAATCGTCATCGTGCGCGACATGTGGCTTACGGGCTTTGACGCCCCCTGCCTGAGCACCATGTACATCGACAAGCCCATGCAGGGTCACGGCCTGATGCAGGCCATTGCGCGCGTCAACCGCGTCTTTCGCGATAAGCCCGGCGGCCTTGTGGTGGACTACCTTGGTTTGGCCGATAGTCTCAAGCGCGCCATGGCCACCTACACCGCGAGCGGGGGAGGGGGCAAGCCCAACGATGTTGTGGCAACGGCCATTTCCATTCTGCTGGAGAAGTACGACATCGCTTGCGGCATCATGCACGGGTTTGACTGGAGTGCGTGGAAGGGCAACGATGCCCGCACACGATTGGCCCTCTTACCCCCTGCCAAGGAATATGTCCTTCAGCAGGAGAACGGGCGCAGTCGCTTCCAATCAGTGTTGACCGATATGAAGCGTGCCTATGCGCTCTGTTCAGCAAGCGACGAAGCCAAGGCACTCACGGATGATATCAGCTTCTTCGAATCCGTTGGCGCCGGCATTGCCAAGGAGCGCGACAACAAGTCGTATGACCCCGACCGTGTTGATGCTGCCATACGTCAACTTGTAGACAAAGCCATCATCGCCGATGATGGTGTGATCGACGTCTTTACGGCCGCCGGTTTGAAGAAGCCCGACATCAGCATTCTCTCCGACCAGTTCCTTGCCGAGGTGCGAGGTCTGAAGCACAAGAACGTTGCCGCCGAGCTTCTGCAAAAACTCTTGCAAGATGAGATCCGAACCACGCTTCGCAATAACATCGTTGAGAGCCGCAAGTTCTCGGACATGCTTCAGCAAACGCTCAACCGGTACCACAACCGTGCAATCGAAACCCAAGAGGTCATTGAAGAGCTTATCCGCATGGCCAACGAAATGCGCAAGGCCATTGGAAGGGGCGAGCAGCTCGGTCTTAGCAGTGACGAACTAGCGTTCTACGACGCCCTTGCCGACAACGACAGTGCACGGATTGTCATGGGCGATGACAAGCTCAAGTTCATTGCCACATTACTCGTCAAACGTGTTCGCGAATCCGTCACCATCGACTGGCAGCTCCGCGAGCAGGCGCGCGCCCAGTTACGTGTCCTCATCAAGCGCATCCTCCGCGAACACGGCTACCCACCCGACCTCGCAACAGACGCAGCGCAACTCGTTCTCCAACAAGCCGAAGCCCTGTGCGAAGAGTGGGTGTGAACTCAAGAGACGAGAGACGAGTGACGAGAGACGAGTGACGCATCGTCATTCCCGCGAACGCGGGAATCCATGGGTTATGACGATGGATCCTGCTCTTCGCATAATTGCCCAGGGCTTCAGCCCTGGGAAGATGAGGCAAGCCCCCTTTGCTAATTCTCTGTGATTATGAATTCACCCTGCTTTCCCAGGGCTGAAGCCCTGGGCAATTGTGCGAAGCCCATACCCCACGGGCGAGACTGCGTCTCGCCCCAACCCGACGGGGCGACGATGCCCGTCAACCGATCTCGTCCCAGTCTGTCCGAACTGCCAC
>VEQR01000010.1 GCA_018883125.1 Candidatus Kapaibacterium sp. | reverse complement strand
GCGCACAACTGCGATGCTCCCTACCAGGAACACTCTATGCGCTATCGTGGTGGCGTGAAGACGTTGACGAAGTCGACTACGTAATCCACACTCCAACCGCCACCATCGCCGTTGAAGTCTCCACGTCAGCTGCACATCACCGTAACGGACTCACCGCCTTCGTTCGAAAATTCCCCGATGCAAAAGCACTGCTCGTTGGTGAAGGGGGCATTCCCTTCGATGTCTTCCTCACAATGACGATCGACGATCTTGTGATGTAAGGCCGTCATCCCGGCGAAGGCCGGGATCCATGGGGTAGCAATAGAATGACCGCATGGATCCCCGCTTTCGCGGGGATGACGATTGAACGCATGGATCCCCGCTTTCGTGGGGATGACGGAGATGGGCCCCGGCCTGCGCTGGGGGTGCGAGAGACGAGTTATCAGTAACCCAAAACCCAAAACCCAAAACCCAAAACCCAAAACCTAAAACGACACATAGCGTCGCATGATGAATGTATATTGCATGAGTATTCGTATGGAGGTTTGGTATGAGAGAAGGAATGCTTGTAGAAGGGCTGCTCTTTCGTCACGTGCTGACGCCCACACTTCTGCGTGGTGCTTCGTCGACGCATCAAGTTGTACGGTACGTGGAGCACGGGGACCTTTCGACGCTTGACCGTGGTGTGTACCTGATCGCGGTCGATGACGTTATCTATTACGTTGGGAAGTTCACGCAAACGTTTGCCAAGCACTGGATCTATGATCGCAAGCGCACGGTCTATCATCACAAGCGGGACCGTTTGGCAGCGGCTCTGGCCGATGATCGCACCGTTCATGTCTATGCCGCAAGCGAGGACGAACTGCGGTGCTACATCCCGGCGGCTCAGAATGATCCGAATCGGTATGTAAATGTCTATGGTATCGAGCCGGCACTCATTGAGCGGCTCGACCCACTTTGGAATGTGAACCCGCCGGTTGATTCGCCACCCGAGTTTGACTGAAGAATCGGCACGGGGCTTGCAGGGGATTAATGAACATACTCAGGGGTGACATGAAGCATAGCTGACGCAGTACAGATGGATCCGTAACACATCGTCATGGGAGGACATCATGCGTCACGCCATTGCTGCATCGTTCATTGCTTTCTGTTGTTTGTGCGGTTCACCCCGCACCAGCGCCGATACGCTGGCCGCCAAGAAGTACATCGTCGAGAACTATGTGACGCCCCTTCCCAAGGGCATCGAAACCCTACCGTGGGATGAGTTCGCGAAGTATCTCGATCCCTACACCTACATCTTCTCACCGGAGCAAGTCCGAAACTGGGATCAGCGCTTCAGTGGTGGTGCCGATGGTGAGCTTGGCTTCGATTATGACTGGAGACGTCGTGGCTGGGTGATCAAAGACATCACGCCAAATAGTCCCGCTTATGACATGGGGCTTCTGCCGGGCGATGTGGTCACAAGCGTCGATGGCATCTCCACAGTCTGGCCGAACGAATACGGTCGCTACGTCAGCGCATCGGGTGAGCCGGGCACATGGGTCATGCTTGACGTGAGGCGCGGCGACACCTGCTTTCAGCAGCCGATGCCATTTGCGGCGTTTCCGACTCAGACGGTTTATGTGTCGGTTATCAACCGGACGATGTGTGTTGTTGTGTTGGGATTTAATAGCGGCACGTATGACCGATTCGTAGAGCTTACCAGACACATCCAAGATGAAGATATCGACACGATCATTCTTGACCTCCGGGATAATGGAGGGGGCGTTGTGTCCGAAGCCACGGATCTGATGTCGGAGTTCATTCCTGACGGAGATACCCTCCTCGTTGAGCAATACCGTCAGCGCAGCAATGCCATCCACAGCCATGGGAACGGCCGATGGAGACGCATGCGTCCAACCTACGTTTTGCTTTCCGACGAAACAGTATCTGCGGGAGAGATCTTCGTCGGTGGAATATCCGTTCGCACGAATGCTGTGCTGATCGGTTCAACGACGTATGGGAAGGGGCGCATCCAACGCTTGGTCAGGGGGCTGCATGCAACGAGCTTTGCCGACTCCGTCGTAGCGGCAGTGAAGATCACCGTTGCCCGATATCTGGCCGGAGGCACAATGACTGTGGATTCGATCGGTGTTACGCCGCACATGCTGGCTGACCTTTCGCTGCCGCCGATCGTCGGCATTCCGCCAACGATCGATGTTCCCGCATTGCGCCTGCGGGTAACGAATCCGACACGGGCAACCATTGATAGCATTAATCGTGTGGCCGGCAAAGATGTGGCCTACATGATCTGGTGTCAGCGCGTGCGCCCCTTTGAAGCATACCGTGCTATCGACACCATGCGCAGTCGGCTGATCGTAAAACCATTTACACCATCGCCGAACTACGCCGAGAGCAGCATGTACACCAGGGCAGACGAACCGGAGATTGTGCGGGCGCTGCATGAGCGCTATACAGGGGTGATGGATGCATCGTTTGCTCGCGACATGTCCGTTCATTCGATGATGAAGCGCCTGCGGCAGCTACCACCAGCTGCTGTTCCTGCATCCGACGTGATCGAGGCTGATGCAAGGCGGCCGGTTGCCTGTGACCTTGGGCTGGTTCTGACGACTGTATCTGGTGCGATAATCGTTGCTCGTGTCCATCCACGCTCAAGCGCCTACTATGCAGGGGTATGTGCCGGGGACAGGCTTCTTGCGATGAATCGCAAGCCCCTTGACAAGGAGCTCGAGAACATCCAGGTGCGCATCATCCAACTCGTCCGGGATCGGCAGCCGGTGGTTCTTACAGTTCGCCGTGGACAGCGTGAGCTTACGGTAACGTGTGACGCGAACGTGCGCATCGTGGCGGTTCCGCTAACCTACCAAGCAGGTAGCGTCGGGTACATTGCCACAGACCGATTCTGCACCTCTGATGCCGGCGATTATCAAATGCGGCGCTCGCTCAACGCATTTCGCGACCGCGGTGTCCGCACGGTGGTGTTCGATCTCCGAGGTTCACAGGTGGGTGATTTCACCCGAATGTTAACTCTCTTGGCAACCTTCCATCGCATGGGTGATACGATGGCAGTTGCGCGATTTAACGATGGGGCAACAGACCACGCAATCATCACGCGCCATGGCGACTATCGTGAGTGGGCAGTGTATGTGGTGGTTGACAGCGCAACGAAGGGCGCTGCCGAGGTCTTTGCAGCCTCGATCAAACGTCGGGGTAACTCGATGATCATTGGACAGACAACAGCCGGTGAGTTGGCTCAGCGCCGCATGTTGGAGATCTCTCCACAGATCAGCATCGGATACATCTGGTCACGATTCCACGTCGGGAGCGATGCTCGTGTTCAACCCGATGTCACGATGCATCTGCCCCTCTCACAGCATCTGCTCGTCCAGAACGTCTCATCGCTCGTTCCGGAAATGATGAATCTGCGTAATGCAGATCTCTGCTCCGACCACGTTTGCCTTGACGCCCAACTCGACAAGCTCCCGGCGGACCTGCTGGCACACCCGCGTTCCGTACTTGCTGAGGCCATCTACGGCGATGGGGCGCGCTTGTACAATCTGTCCAAGGCACTTGCTCCGATCATTGGCGGCACTGTTTCCACCGGACGCTAATCGGTAAACAAAGAAATGTCGAGAATATCAAAACGACAAATAGCGTCGCACGACAATAGTAGATTTGTGGACTATCTGTTGTTTCATGATTCATTTGGGAAGGAGGAGTGAGTAATGGGAAAGAAGAAAAAGATGAGAGAAGAGAAGGAAATGATGAAGAGTGGGGAAGTTGGAGTGTGCGCCAGCACCGCTGCCATGCCCCCTTCCGCACTGCTGACCAAGTATGGATTGTCTCTGTACAAGCCCACTGGGCGATATACAGGCATAGAAACGCCCGAGTGGCGCCGTGGAGACCCGGAATCTGCTGATGAAATGCAGCTCCTTGCGCTTTTCAACGACGTCGTCACGGCGAAGGAGGAGCTCCGAATTATCGGCATGCTCTGGATTGAAGCAACATTCCCAACATCCCGACGCCGTGACCGGGGCGTAAATACCATCTGCGAACTTCTGCACACAGTGTACGGACAGGAAGCAGCCTTCACCAAGATCCGTACGATGGAGGCAATGCTCAAGCGTGGCGTTCTCCAATACCATGCCAGCGAAGGATTCTTTGGCGCGAAAGAGGATGTGGAGAATACTCCTTTCTTGAACCGACGCGTTGTGCTCTCTGCACCATTCATCGATCACATTGCCCAGCGTGATCAGGAGTACCTTCCTGCCGAGGATACCATGAATGAAGGCAACGTACCGTTGCGGGTCTTCGGCGTTGCAGAAGAGACGTCAGCAGAACCGAAACTTCGTTTGCTGACCAAAGTGGAAAGTGAAATCACACTGAAGGATCATTTCCTTGAGCCAGAGATCGCCGAGCAGATCCATCGGGCCGCGCATGCCGACGGCGAAACTGTCCGCGAGACGATGCGCCGGATGGGCATTCACCGAGGCCCCGTCAAGTCAGAAGCTACAGGCAAGAGCGACCAACGTAATGTCATCCTGCTATATGGTCCGCCGGGCACTGGCAAGACGTCTGCTGCCTTCGCCATTGCTGGTGAACTGAACGTTCCGCTCTACACGTTGAACGTTGACAACATCCTCAGCCCCTATTTCGGAGCTGCAGAGCGAAACATGCGCGCTGCATTTGACGAATACCGCCAGGTGGCCAAAGCACTTGGCACCTATCCAGTAATGCTCATGGATGAGTGCGACTCGTTGATGCGACGTCGCACGACGAGCGAACAGGGCGGCGCAGACCGTGCAATGACCAATGTTGTCAACATTGCCCTACAGGAGATCGCCGCCTTCAAGGGCACGCTCATCATGACCACCAATTCGATTGACGCGATTGATGAGGCCTTCGCGCGCCGTGTGCGCAGCAGCATCCTGCTCGACTATCCATCGAAGAACAGTCAGGCCCAAATGTGGCGCCACTATCTCAACATCTCCATGAATGGGGCAGATGCCATCAATGTTGATGCCTTGCTTGAAGTGGCTTCCCTAACGGGAGCTCTGATTGTGAAGTGTGTAGATGAAACAGTGGAGCGCTTGCTCATCCGCGATGGTGACAATGCCATACTCACAACGGAAGAGCTCATTGTTTCCATCCGCCAGCAGCTTTCGTCCTTTGACCGCAGTCTTGGCGAGCGCAACAGCTCATCAAAGGGATTCGGCTTCGTGTAGTATGTGAATCCGCTGATTGTTGGATGGTTGTGTATCCGTGCAAGCCCCCTGTTCGTGGACTGTCAGGGGGCTTGCGCTATATTTCACCGGTGAGGGTCGATAATTGAATTCACATGAAACGGTATTACCATTTGTAAGGGGGCTACTATGGCACGGAAGAAGAGCACAAAGTCAGCACAGAGGAGTGGCAAGCAGTCAGCATCAACAGATCGTGCCGTAGGTACGAAGGACAACGGCGCGCCGAATCAGGGTGTGCGTGTCGTGATGATTCTAAAGATGCTTCACGATGCTCCTAAAGGTCTTTCCGTGAATGAAATCATGGCGAAGTTGTTCAGCAAGCACAGTGCGGAGATTGATAGGCGGCAGATCAATCGCGACCTGAAGTTCATCGGTGAAGCGGGTATCGGACTGGAAGTTGAACGCATCGGTAAGACACCGGTTTATAAGATTCCGGCAAATGAGCGGGTACTATCGCTGAAGTCCATTCAAGAAGGGGCGCAGCTTGTAACACAGCTGCTGAAGGACATCTTGCCGCAATCATCGAAGATTGACGTTGACGGAATGGTGGATCAGATAGCAAACATTGTAAGGAATGAGGGAGACATTCAGACCTTAGGAAGTGCTAAGCTGATGCATTCCGTTCATGCCGGAACATGGCAGCGTGAGGTCAATGCTGGAATTCTCTCTGAGTCATTTGCTGCGGTTGCGAAGAAGAAGCTGGTTTTCATACGTTACGGCTCATCGGTAGGGAAGCAGCAGCATGTGCTTCCATGTACCATCGTTATGTACTTGGGTCGCCTCTACCTGATTGTGTTCGAAGCGAAGAAGAATGACTACTTCGTTTTTGCAATTGATAGGATTCACGAGATTCGTCCGGACCCCAAGAGCAGGGTTCACCAGCATGAATTCGACGAAAAGAAGTTCATGAAAACGCGCTTCGGAATCTGGTCGACAATAAAGAATGACGAGAACCCCTCTGGCACCTACAAGGTCGTTGTGGATGTGTTGGCCGAAGATGACAAGCCCCATCTACTCAACGAGTTTGTTGATCGTGTCTGGCACCCTACGCAGCAAAAGAAGGTCATCAACGACAAGACCGTCCGACTGACCTTCACATGCGGCGTTTCTCCTGAGCTCGTCTCCTGGGTCCTGCGCTGGGCCCCCCATGTCCGCGTCGTCGAGCCCGAGTTCCTCAAGGATAAGGTACGAGAGCGTGCCAAAGCGCTGATGGAGATGTTGTGAAACAGGTTACAGGTTTTAGGTTCTAGGTTCTAGGTTTTGGGTTGTAGGTGATGGGTTGTAGGTGATGGGTTTGAAATGTGAACCTTAATGGCCCATGGGCCCCGGCCTGCGCCGGGGGTACGTGGGACCCCTGCGGGCGAGACTGCGTCTCGCCCCTACATGTTATTCACCGCAGATTTGCGGTGAATAATCGCGTGCGCGGTGATTGTCGTGAATGCAAGGACGGTATTCTTCGACGCGGTTGCACACGTATGTTGCATGATCTGCGATTCGTTCGATTTCAAACCAGCTATGACCTCTAACCTCAAACCCTCTCTTGTCACGGTGCTGCGTATTGCCGCGGTGTATAACATCGCATGGGGCACCTGGCAGGTGCTTGCGCCGAACAGCTACTTCAACCTGATGGGGATGACGCCCTTGAATCATCCCATGGTGTGGCAGGGACTCGGTATGGTGATCGGACTCTATGGTCTGGCATACTACTGGGCCTCATTCGACTACGTCCGGCACTGGCCCATCGTGGCCATCGGCCTGATGGGCAAGGTGTTTGGTCCTATCGGCTACATCTATAACATCCTTATGGATGCAGCACCGGCGTCCTTTGGGTATACGCTCATCACCAATGACCTAATCTGGTGGGCCCCCTTCGTGATGATGCTCAACCAAGCCCGCAAGGAGGGCTTTCCGCTAAGATGACTGATGGCTGATGACTGATGACTGATTACTGATGACTGATGACTGATGACTGATGACTGATGACTGATGACAGATGACTGATTACTGATGACTGATGACTGATGACTGATGACTGATGACTGATGACTGACAAAATCATCGGGATGTAGTAGTATTGCGGCGAAAAATCCGGCTACTTCAAGGTAATTCCATGTCCCGTCTATTTGCGTGCACAATCGCGCTCGTCGTTTGTGCTATTGCGGCTTCATCACAATTCAACGTCCGTCCAGGCGGAACATTTGACAAGCGGAACATCAAGAATCCGGTTGGCTTTGAGGTCTTCAGTATCGATCCGGACCTCTCCGTTGAGGAATATGCATTTCAGCTCTATGTGACAGAAGGGGGCGTAACGCGCACATTGCAGTCGCAGAGCGGTTCACAATGGTGGATGTGGGTTGACCTATTGAATCTGCCATCCTCACCCGAGCCGCAGTTGGCCGTGACGCTGCGCGTTCGTCATCGATATAGCGGTGTGGCCTACAATGTCTCGAAGGTTTTCCCGATCCGGTTTATCGACCCCATCGCCGAATTGGGCCAGCTGAAATGGGGCAGCCGATGGGATATACAAAAGAATCTCGATCCGCTCATCGTCGGACAGGAGCAGGGCAGGATCTACTATTTTGGCGGCTTCCCCAAAACTGCCCGATCGGCAACATTTGCCGTGATTGGACCGCGCGGTGACACGCTGAATTTTACTCAGGCTACCTTTGGCGCAGTTCAGACCACGATGATTGATACGGCGTATATGAAGCAGTGGTCGGGAGGATGCCTCCTACGCGGACGGGTGTTTTATGATGATGGACCAGCCGCAGGATATGTGGTCGAGAGAACTATTCCTGACTCCATTCCAGCGCCAGTGATTGAGGCAAGCGCAGGGTTCGGCCCATTTCGACGTGGCGTTGACGTGCAGAACACCTTTGTTGCAAAAAGTCTCGGGCCTTTGTGCGATTCGATCCAATGGATTTTGCAATACGATACCGACGGCGGTCAGCTGCGCACAATCGCGAACTCCAAGCGACCCTATAACGGCGCCGTCGACACAGCGATGTTTACGTACAACATGCGTGACATTGGTCAGAATGCGAAGTTGATTGTTCGGGCAACATTCGGTCCGTATGTCCCAGCCTCGCAGAGCGTCGTAGAACTAACGGCCGAACGTCCTGCACCAGTGTTTACAACATCCTTTAAGACCCCACGTACACCCGGTGCGTCATCGATTGATACGGTTACCATTGACAGTCTGCCTCCTCGAATTGTGAATGTGCGTATGATCCTCTCGGACCAATCCGGTGCGGTGATTGCGCAGACAACGGTGAAGCGTGAGGCGCCCTCCTATATCAGAACGGCAAAGCTGACATTCAAAGCCAGTGACCTGCGACTTGGTACCTACGTGGTGCGTGTTCGTGCACTCAATGACTTCAAGGATGATGCCCCAGATTATTTCACCGGTTTTGATGTTCGCGACACGAGCACCTTTTTTCTGATCGCTGACTCGTGGGGTCCATTTACAAGGGGCGACTCTGCCACGATCAGTCCGGCTATTACCGATGTTCGAAAGTTCTCGGGCATTGATGGTTGGGATAAGGTGGTAGGTCGTTTTGTGCTTGTCGATACACTAAACCCAACGGTGCCACTGTATGCATCTCCAGAAATCGACCTGTCTGAGGTAAAGTCGCGGGATTCCGTGGTCCACTGGCCTGACGATTCATATGTGTTCGGTAAGCCGATCGAAACGCGCAAGCGTATCCCAACGGTCGATCTGCCGCTAACTGCACAGGTGCGCTTCGAGCGAATCGTCAGCTATAGCGGTCGCCCGGTGTACGACCAGCAATTGCAGCACAGGGTGTTCATGGCTATCCCGCCGGGAGTTCTTACCACAACACCGCGACTGGATTCGACGCTGACCGTAACCCGAAATACGCCCCTTACTGTGAAGCTCACCAACATCGTTCCTGACGCGAAGGCTGTGCGGTTCTCGATTCTCGGCACGAAGGATCCGGAACCTGTGATCGAAGAGCTCGTGGCTCTTGCGCAGGGACAGAGCTCTGCAACCATTACGGTCAATGCCGGCCTACTTCCAGTGAACGCTAAGCTCGTGGCCTCGGTGTCGCGACAGCTTGGAGACAACGATGGCAGTGAGCTGCGACGGACCGTCAATACTACAGCCGACACACTTTCCATGGTAGCAATTCCACCAATCGACACACTTACGCTCGACTGGGACATCGACCCGAGCACACGCATTATCAAGGGTGTTGTTCGTCTGCTACCGACACTTACATTCTCGAAGATTCCTGCTCAGACGCGATCAATCGAGATCATTTCCTATAGTGATGTCGGTGAGCAGATAGACTCCATGTCAATCGGAGTGCCGTACCGGAACAAGTTCGATTCGACGTTGAAGATCTCTACGCAGTTTCCGTTCCGTACGTTCAATGTCTCAGCTCTAACGGTCCGGTATCTTTCCGACGGCGGCCCAATCGAGGGTGTGCAATACACCAAGCGTATCGTCTCCCGGCCGCAGCCAATGCAGGCCCTTGTGCAAAAGATGAACGTTGCTGCTAAGCCCCCTGCAATCGACAAGTCAGAGATTCGCCAGGGCTCCAATGACTTAGTCAGCCTATCGCTACGTTGGCGCGTGAATGCACCTTCTTCTGAAAAGTCTCTCGGATATGCAAGCAGCCTGCAGATCGATTCGGTTCGAATGACCATTCTTGACTGCGCAGGAAACACGCTCGATGATCAGCTGGTGCGACCAATTGCACCGATGACGAATAGCGGAACCGTTACTGACACGCTGTATCCTGTTCGTCGTTTGCCGCTTTCAACGGAACGAGTTGCGTTCCGAATGTATTCTAAGAGTCTGACCCTTCCTGCAGACGGATTGTTGTTCGAAACATCGATGACGTTGCGGACAAATCCGAAGTTGTCTATTCCGCTGGGCACGTCATACCCGTCGTATCGGGTGTCTGATACCGTAACGGCAACGTTGAATCAACGCATGTACGTGACGAATCTGGATGGCATCACGTCGATAGATTCTGCAACGCTCGTTGACCGTTCTGGTGCTGCAGTACAGACATTCCCGCAACTTCGTGCCGTCAACGATACCATGTGGATGCCGGCGTTCGACTTCACGCGGCTGAAGCCTGCTGGTGGACCGTATCGCGTTACCGGACTTGTAAAGACTCGAACATGCCTTCAGGATCGAGTGCTTCGCGATACTCTCATCACCATCGAAGCACCAAGGGTATTCTCGGATCCGACATCGCGGAATTGGATGTATTCCTCACTGGGCTGGGGACCGTTTCAGCAGGGGCGTGCTCCACGAACATCGATCATCGCAAGTTTCGATCCGGCGTCGTTCATCGGTGAGCGCGCTTCGATCGCGGACAGTCTTGAGATCAGCATTGTCGGCTTCAGTCGAACACCCGGTATTGGGATCTTCACCCAAGATCGCCCGGCGACGTTCTCCTACAAACGGGAATCTCCGTTGCCCGAGTCTGCACGCGTTCGGAGTGTTATCGATCTCAATCCGTTTGATACGGCATCCTCTATCGCGTTGCATGTTCGATGGTTGCAACGCACAATGACCGGGGTTCGGGTTGCACGCGATACGCTGTATAGCTTTCCGATTCGAATGCTTGAGTTTCCGGACCAAATCATCGAAGCCGATACTGCCGGATATGAGCAGTCTGTCCTTGCCGGAGCGTCCGGACAGACAGTGATGCCGAGCTATTATGATTTCCGTATGGTGCCTCAATCATCGGCTCTGGATCGTCTGACATTTTCGATGCTGAGCTCCACAGAGCACAAGCTTGATACCACATTCACCCAGCCCGTCTCTCGTGATACGGCCGCGCAGACCTCTGTTTTTTCTCTGCAGCGTGACGTGGCGCAGTACCCATGGCCATATGTTGCCAGGGACCGTCGTAAGGTTGACATCAACATCGGCTATCAGTTTACTGGAGCAACGAAGCCGACGAAGACCCAGCGAACGTCAATCTCCATCCTGCCTCGCGCAGAATGGCTGAATGGTGCTGCTGTGACGCTCAATGGAACGGCTACATCCAATTCGATACCTGTTCGCGCAACTATTCCGATGCCGACAGCAACCTTCAACGTTGCGCTGCCGATGCTGGGCGATCTGTTTTACAAGATCATTGGCAAAGCCGATTCGATACTGAACGTGGTTGTTGATGCGAACTACAACCCAACAACAGGACAGTTCACGATGACGAGTGCCCCTAAGGGGTCGACCTGGGTTCCAAGTGTCTCCTTCTTCACTGGAGCCAATTACAACATCCAAGTAACCGCCGCTGATGGAGCAAAGTCTGATGAGTTCACAGCGTTGTATCGATTTCAACGGGCTCCGCTAGCTGACAACACCGATTCGATCGACAATCGCGAACTGCGGCTTCGATCGCTATCAGTCACAACGTCATCAGGAGGTGTCCTGAACGTTCTCAAGTGGGTCTATACGTTCAAGAAGACCGTCGAGAAGCTCGTGAAGACTGCCTCGCTGGTGGCATCCGGAGGTATCGTCAGCTTCCATCCGTCGTTCGTACTGAGCATGAAGACGCAGCAGATCTCAACCGTCAACATCGGTACGGAAGAACGGGGCGCCCTCATGAATATCCACGAGCATAAAACGGTAGGACCAAAGACGGAGCCCAGTGAGTTTCCAACGAGCCAGGCAGTTGGACTGACAATCATTGGAGGAGGTGCAGTTGAGGCGGAGCTTCTGGGACTCATTGGTCTGGGTGTTTCCTATACCCAGAACTACATGTTCGGATCAGGTTCGATTTTCAGCAATTCGATCGCTGCAAGGAATCGCGTTTACTACCCCACGGCGCTCGATCTGAGCTCATGGATCAATCTTGAACTGAATCTGTTCTTCGGTTTGGTGAACATCGAGTTGTTTTCTGGACGTTTAACGCATGACTACGCGAAGAACATCATGCCGTCATTCGAGGTCTTTGACGAGTCATGGGGTGGCTTGTTCAAGAGTTCGGTGTCTCGGCCCAAGGGTGAGACAGTCCAGGTGTTCGAACCGATCGCAAAGATCTATGATGAGACTCCATTTTATCGACCAGCCCCTTCCATTTCAGCAAATGAACATGCGATGGTCTCAGTTCACACCGAGCAGTCACTCTTGGGAAGTTCGGGTCGCATCGTACTGTCATCTCTCGATCGATCGACACATTCACTCCGGAATACAGTGTCGATCACTGACAACCGGAACGGCATTCACGATGCCACGGTTGCGCTGTTCGGGAATCGCGGTAGTGCGCTTGTTGCCTGGGTCGAAAACGCTACTGGTGCAACATCAACGTATCGCAACGAACCTCTCTCCGACCTGATGATGGGCGAAGATGTCCACCTCGCCTTTTATGATGCGGAGAATCAGCGCGTTCAGAAGCTTCCAATCGTGAGCAACGGCTCGAATTCACTGGATGGAAAGCCAACCATATCAGTGTCGGATGATACACTGAGTGCATTGATTGTGTGGCCGTCACGTGCAAGGGAATCGGCAGGTTCGGATCTGTACATTCGGCGTTTGCATAAGGAAGGGGGCTCCTGGAGGATGGGAGACATTCAACGGCTGGTGTCAACTCCGGGATATGATCACGACGTTAATGTATCGGCCATGAAGGATGGGTCGTACCTTGTCTCATGGATGAACGAGGACGGTGAGACAGGTGCTGAACGGGTCGTCTCGGCTGTGATTACCGACACAAATGTGGTCTCGTATGGCATCGTTGCGTCATCTGATGAAGCACCTGTCGTATCAAGCATGAAGATGGTGGGTAATGGCAACATGGCCGTTCTGCTCTACAGTAAATCCATCCCCGGTGAGACAACGCAGTATAATCGCACATTAGATGTGTATCGATTCCAGAACGGAACGTGGTCGTCTGCGCAGCCCCTTCAGATCGGTAGCGTTGATGGTGTTTATCGGCATTTGGAAGCTGATATGAAGCGCGACGGGACGTTCTTTGCCATGATCGATGCCGTCGATTTTCGATCGGGTGGAGAGGAACAACATAAGGTCTTTGCCTGCGTTGGCTCGGTCAACGAACCGTCCTCGCGATGGCAGGTCTATGAGAACGAAGCAACAATCAGCGCACCAGACCGATCGATATGGTCGATGTCAGCAGCAATCGGACCCGATAGCACGCTCTATGTTGCCACGCAGGAGCTTGACACTATCCGCGGTAACCAGCAGGAGTATGGCAGTGGTCTGCAGCTGGGTCCAAGTCGCTGCAATGCTGTCATCCGTGCGTTTCGTCTGACTGAAAACAACAAGATCACATCGGTTCGATTTGGAAACACTCCTACCTCGGTTAGTGGTGATGCCTTTGATGATCTCGAGCGGATTGCCCGTTATCGCGTTCGTGTGGTCGATCCGTCTCCCAATCCGGCACGAGATGCATCAACGATTACGTTGATCGTTCAAAAGCCAACACGGGTGCACGTGCGATTGGTCGATAATCTTGGTAACGACGTTGTGACCCTCTTCACGGGAACCGTCAATGAGGGAATTCAGGGATTGCCCTTCGAGACATCCGGCATTGCAAGCGGTCGCTACTCGGTGGTTGTCACTGACGAACTCGGTACAGCCGGAAGCGTTCCGCTCATGATTGTTCGGTAACGGCACCCAGCACCTTGGTCACTCTATAGCTCAATGGACGCAACCTATTCCCTGGTTTCTCGACGTATCGTTCCGATTCTGCTCATCAGCTACGTTGTGTCATTTCTCGACCGCGTGAACATCGGATTCGCGAAGCTGCAGATGGCCGGCGAACTCGGCTATTCTGATGCCGTCTACGGCTTCGGGGCTGGTATCTTTTTCCTTGGGTACTTCATTTTTGAAGTGCCTTCGAACTTGATCCTAGAGCGCGTCGGTGCGCGCGTGTGGATTGCTCGAATCATGGTGACGTGGGGAATCGTATCGTCCATGTTTGCCTTCGTTGACGTGATTCCGTGGGGCCCTTTGCCGGAGATATTCGATCTCTCAGACAATGTGTTTAGTCTGTATGCCCTACGCTTTCTATTGGGTGTAAGCGAAGCTGGCTTCTTCCCCGGAGTGATACTCTACCTTACGTACTGGTATCCCGAGGAGCGAAGGGGGCGAATCATAGCCATGTTTATGACGGGTATCGCCATTGCGAACGTCATTGGCGGTCCGCTCTCGGGCTTTCTCATGGAATACCTGCACGGCGCAGGTCAGTGGCATGGGTGGAGGTGGCTCTTCATCATTGAAGCGATTCCCTCGATGATCATGGGCGTGGTAGTGTTCTATCTTTTGCCCAACGGTCCACGCGATTCAACGTGGCTAACAGAAGAGCAACGACAGATGGTGCTCGACGCCGTTGATAGTTCTAATCGTAGGGTACATCACGCGCGAAGTCACTCAATGCGCGAGGCGTTTACCAACCCTCGAATATGGCAGCTAAGTATCGCCAACATGGCTGGTGTGGTTGTTCTGTATGGCGTGAACTTCTGGATGCCAACGATTATCTCAGAGATGGGGATCACCTCGGCAGAGTATTTGAAAGTTGGTTTAATTTCAATGATTCCGTGGGGATTGGGAGGACTAACCATGGTATACATGGCCGCACGGTCCGACCGAACGCAGGAACGCCGCTGGCACACGGTACTATCCGTCCTTGTGGCTGCCGTTGGCCTGGTGGCTCTTGGAAATCTCCCGGCGGAGAGCCCCCTGTCAATTGTAGCACTGTGCATTACAACATGCGGATCACTTTCGTTCTGTTGCCTGTTTTGGAACCTCCCAACAATGCTCCTTCGTGGCTCAGCCGCGGCTGCCGGTATCGCGATGATCGTTTCGGTTACGAATCTTGGTGGTCACATCGGACCTGAGGTCATCGGTCAGATACGGATGTCATCCTACAGCAACAACCTCGCCTTTTATTTCCTCGCAGCATGCGCTGTGTTCTGTGCAGGTCTTATCCTGTATGCAACGCGCCAACCCAAGACCTCCGATTGATGTATGCACTGATGGCTGATGACTGGGTCCGCTCTTCGCATATCTGCCCAGGGCTTCAGCCATAGTAAACATTGGTTGTTTGTAAGTTGTACCATGTCAAAACGTCATGCAGTGAACGCGGCGATTACCTGTCTGGTTTTTCTTGTTGCCTGCAGCACAACCAGTATCGTCCAAAAGAACGTTGCGGTGTATCCCGGATCGAAGACCTATGAGAGGGATCTCCGAGATATCGAAGCAACCGTTGGTCAGCTTGCGTCAACCGTGGTGATTGCCGGCGATACGATTCCCGATGAGGTGCGGCGACTCCCAGGAGCAACGGTCGGTGAAGAACGGACGCTGACGATCGAAAACGTTGTGATCAAGCGCATCGATAAGGTATCGACACAGTTGGTTTCGAAGCAGGAATCAAGCGTTACCGTAACGGTGCCTACCCGGCAATTGAAGAGTATAAGCGTCAATGGCGTGCGTAGGGTATCCCGATCAGCGTGGTTGTGGCTGTGGATGCTTGCACCCCTGGCGCTCATATTTGGCGTGGGGCTGTTTGCCAGAGATCTCGGTTCTAACTCACAGGATGGTTGCCTTAACGGAATGCTGATCGGTCTGGGGTTGATTGGAGCCGTGATAATCTTCTTTAAGCTCGCAAGTTCCGTGGGGATATTCTCACGTGTACAGATCACAGAAGCTGTCGATGCCGTCTGGTGGTTCGCCCAGTAGCAAAACGCCGGCAATGCCGAGTCATCAGTCACCAGCCATCAACAACTTCCACACGATGCACTTCATTCTCATTCCTATTGCGCTGCTGGCCATGCTGACGTCAACTGATGCGCAGCCAGGTGGTGGACCATGGCAGAGTCCGCTTCGCATGGCGTGGTCAGAAGATGGACGTGTGTTTTCTGCGCCGACGCTGTTTCAGGATTCATCGGGTGTTCCTTCGGCCGTGCGCTGGCGGGGAGATACGCTCGTGTGCGCATTCCAGTGGTTTCGAGAGCCCCGTGGCACGCTGACGTGGGATAGGGTAGCGGTGAAGTTCTCCTATGATGCGGGTGTAACGTGGACGGAGCCGATGCCAGTTGTTGTCAGGGGGCTTCCAATGACGTACCAGCGTCCGTTTGATCCGACGCTTGCGGTGGACCGTGGTCGCCTGCGGATGTACTTCAGTTCAAGCGACGGTATGCCGATGGGCGGGCTGACGGCGATCGTCAACACGTACAGCGCCATCAGCGATGATGGCCTCACGTATGACTTCGAGCCCGGCGCACGGTATGATCTGGCGGATCGGCCCGTCATCGACCCTGCCGTGGCGTGGTTTCGGGGAGCATGGCACTATAGCTCTCCACGTGGTGCACCGCAGGATGGGGCAAACCATGCTACCTCGTTGGACGGTCTGAACTTCGTCCCCGCTCCACCATATCCATCCGATGCACAGCATAACTGGACAGGGAACTATACGGTGGTGAATGACACGACCCTTCGATTTTATGGCAGCGGACCGCGTCTTTGGTTCGCCGAATCAGGCGATGCATATTCCTGGCAACCGTATCAGGATGTTGCACTGCAAGGGGGCGATCCAACTGTGGTGCGCATCAGCCCCCTTCGCTGGCTCATGATTTACGTCGGACCTCGGCAAACCACGAAGGCGGATAACGACATTGATGAGACGATTACCATTGCACCCAATCCAACATCATCGTCAATTCGGATCATCGGTACGATGCCTGATGACGTCGTGACTGCATACTCCATGCTCGGACTGCCGGTTGATGCGCATCTTCGTGATGCACCGCAGGGCCGGTACACCGTCGTCATTCAACGGGGCGCGAGACTGATCGTACATTCAGTGATGAAGGTCAACTAAGATGAATTCTCGTTTGAAGGTTTCTGTGCAGATGCATTCCCCAATCATGATTCTCTTCCTGACCTTTTTATTGATTGGATCATGCACATCGACAAATGTGATTCAGAAGAGCAGAACAGTGAGCCGCGAGTCGGAATCGTTTACGCATGATCTCCGAGAAATTGAAGAATATGCTTCGCAGATCACATCGTCAGTGGTGATCGCCGGCAAAACGATCTCGCCAGAACTGCAGAGCTTTCCGAATACAACGGTGAGCTCGAAAGGCGTTGAGATTCAAAGTGTCATCGTCAAGAGCATAAATGCTTCAACCACCGTCCTTGTGTCAAAGCAACAACCAAATGTATCTGTTTCTGTTCCGACGAATCAGCTCCGACGTGTCTCTACGTTTGGGAGACGAGTTACGCATCCTTCGTGGTTGTGGTGGCTGTTCTTGCTCTTGCCCCTGGCACTCTTGATAGGAGTTGTAACGACGGCGACGGAATGGGGTGAAAATACCGAGAGAGGGTGCGCAAACGGGTTCCTCTTGGCCGCTGGATTTGCCGGATCCATCGGCACCTTCATCCTGCTGGCATGGAACGTCGGGTTGTTGTGGCGACGCGAGATTCTTGAGTTTATCGACATAACCTGGTGGTTTGCTCAGTAACACAATGCGTGAGGAGCACGTCACCAGTCACCAGTCACCAGTCATCAGTCATCAGTCATCAGTCACCAGTCATCAGTCATCAGTCACCAGTCACCAGTCACCAGTCATCAGTCATCAGTCACCAGTCATCAGTCATCAGTCATCAGTCATAACCATTGGATCGAGTATGAAGGCCCAACAACTTTTGTTAATTGTATTCGCAGCATTAGCATTCGCATTAGCAGGCTGCGCGACTGCCGAATCGACGGCGAATTTGATCAGACTCGCAGCGCTCGCGGCTGGGTCCGAAGATGGTGTGCCAAGCTCAACACAGAAGACACGACTTGTGCGGGCCGACCCCAAGTTCGGTGCTGAAATGGAGCTGTTGAAGTCCTACGTTGGTACCGAACCCGTCAACGTAGTCATCGCCGGTGTTCCGCCATCAGGAGACGGTGCAATCAGGGCCTATTCGGATTCATCTCAATCGGATGATGTCGAAGAACGGCAGACCACCTATCGGCAGGTCGTCATCACAAAGCTAGACCGTGAAGTGCTTGAGATCCGACCAACCGCAACCTCGTCCAGCAAGTTGGAGATCCCCAACTTTCAGGTCGAGAAGATAACGTACACAAACGTGCGACAGGAAGTGAAGAGCACCTGGTGGTACTGGATCCCTTTCGGATTCCTGATTGCATTGTCTCTCATGCTCGCCGCCCTAATTTTGCCCCGAGTCATCTCTGGGCCGAGTCTCGAAGGCAGTGGGATGCCGCCGGTTGGGTGTTGGACGGTGCTGGGGATCCTCGGACTTGTTGGTGCGGTTGTGATTTTCTTGTACGCCAATTCCGAAGTCGGGTCAGGTCACAAGATCATCGAAGAGTTTGTCAACAGGGTATGGGTCTTCCAATAGCTGACGGCCCAACGTGCGTATCTTTGCCCGATGCCAACGATCATTGATGGAAACGCGCTTGCTGCGCAGGTACGGGAGGAAGTAGCACTCGATGTTGCTGCGCTGATGCACGCCACGGGTGTTGTGCCTGGTCTCAATCTTCTGCTCGTTGGTGAAGATCCGGCCAGCGCCGTGTACGTGCGCAACAAGGGCAAGGATTGCGAAAAGGTGGGCATACGCTCGACCATTGTGCGGATGACGGCCGAGGCAACGCAAGAGCAGGTGATCGCTCAGGTGATGGAATGGAATGCCGACCCCGCAGTTCATGGGATCCTGGTGCAGCTTCCGCTGCCGAAGCACATTGATGAACATGCCGTGATCCGTGCGATAGACCCGGATAAAGACGTTGATGGGTTTCATCCGATCAATGCCGGGAAGCTACTCATCGGTCTGGACGGATTCATCCCATGCACGCCGTATGGCGTGCTGGAGATGCTTCGCCGATACACGATCGAAACATCCGGAAAACATGCGGTGGTTGTCGGGCGAAGTAACATCGTTGGTAAGCCCCTTGCCATGCTCCTTGCTCAAAAGCGTCCGCAAGGAAACTGCACGGTAACGCTGTGTCACACGGGGACGCCGGACATTGCCGAGTATACGCGGCGGGCCGACATACTGATCTCTGCCGTGGGAGTGCATGGTCTCATCACGCGAGACCACGTCAAGCAGGGGGCTGTGGTGATCGATGTGGGAATAAACCGCATCGAACTGCCGGATGGAACATCACGTCTTGCAGGCGATGTGCTCTATGATGAAGTTGCCGAGGTGGCCTCGGCTATCACTCCGGTGCCGGGCGGGGTGGGCCCCATGACGCGGGCCATGCTGCTGCGCAATACGGTGACGGCTGCCCAGAGGTGTTCGGTATGACCAAGAAACCGCGCCTGGAGATCCTGTACGCTGATTCGTCGCTAGTGGTGGTGAACAAGCCCGCCGGACTCCTTTCGATACCTGACCGATACGACCAGACGCTTCCCAGCGTCAAGGTCATCATCCGCGAGCAGTTCGGATCGGCGTATGTGGTGCACCGCCTTGACCGGGAAACATCGGGCGTGATGCTCATGCCCCTTACCCCGGAAGCACACAAGGCCCTGAACGACCAGTTCGAACATCATACGGTGGTAAAGACCTATGAGGCAATCGTCTCGGGTATTGTTGACCGTGATGAGATGACCATCGACATTCCGATAGCTCCGGATTCACGTCGAAAGGGGCTAATGAAGCCCTCCGCCAAAGGCAAAGAAGCCCGCACCGTCCTGCGCGTTCTGGAGCGGTTCCGTCTGGCCACCCACGTTGAGTGCGATCTCATTACCGGACGTCAGCACCAGATTCGCGTGCATTGCTCGGCCATCGGACACCCGCTCTTGGTGGATGCCGACTACGGAACCTCGCAGGCCTTTCTGCTCTCGAGCATAAAGCGTCGATACAACGTGCGGAAAGGGGAGACCGAGCGTCCCATCATCGACCGGCTGACGCTGCACGCACGACGGATCACGTTCAACCATCCGGATACGGGGTTGGGCATGACGATTGAGGCGCCCCCTCCGAAAGACTTTGCTGCCACACTCCAGGTGCTGCGGAAATACGCTGCTCCGTATGCCTCGACATTTGAGGCAGAGTTCTTCTGAGGTTGTATTTTCGTTGCATTCGCATGAAGGGGAAGAAATGATTCTCGTGTTATTCGGTGCCCCGGGCGTGGGCAAAGGCACGCAGGCCGCAATTCTTGCTGAAAAGTTGGGCATTGCCCATCTGAGTACAGGTGATGCGTTCCGTGCAGCCATCAAGAACCAGACGTCCGTCGGACTGCTTGCCAAGGAATACGTCGATTCCGGTAAACTTGTCCCCGATGACGTTGTTGCCCGCATCGTGGAGGAAGCCATGGGGGGAGAACAGTTCGCTGCAGGCTGCATTCTGGATGGATTCCCACGGACCCGTGCCCAAGCCGATGCCCTTGATGGACTTCTCACTGCCAAGGGGCTTACCATCTCCCACGTCGTCAATCTCGATGTCGACGATGACACGATCATCGCCCGGCTTCTGCAGCGTGGCCGCGCCGATGACCAGGAAGAGATCATCCGTAATCGCCTGGGTGTGTACAATGCCGAGACCGCTCCTCTTTTGGAGTATTACTCGGAAAAGGGGCTCCTAACCTCCGTCAATGGTGTTGGCGAGGTCGACGAAGTTACCCAACGGGTCCTGACAGCCTTGGCCTGACTCAACGCTTTCCACAGTCATATATCCATGAAACGCCCTTGAAGTAAATTTCAAGGGCGTTTTTGCTATGCGCCTAAATACCAACAATTTACCTCTGTCGTTGAAAGTGCGTTACCTTCTATTATGATAAAGTTTGGAATGCTTTTTGATTCTGTTTTCCACGGTAATCCACAATGTTATCCACAAGCTAACGAGTGGTTGTGAGCAGAATGTTCCGCAGTGTGGTGAGCGGGTGTTTGCTGGTGTTGGTGCTCGCGTCCGGGTCATTCCGGGCGGGTGCGCAGGGCCGTGTGCGGGACGTGCAGGGCTCCGTCTTCGGGGGAACGCTCAAGTACAGTGGCGAGCAGATGGACGACATGTTCGGTCCGGTAGGGGGCATCTCCCTCGGCTATGCCGTCATGAACCGTCTGCAGCTCGACGCGCGGGTGGCCCTGGGAGAGTATCGCTGGAAGATCACCCCTACCAAGATCGCCGCCGATCCGGACTACTTTGGTGCTGGTGCCAAGGTTGGCGATACGTATCCGGGGACATCCACCCTGATTGATTCGCTGAACGCAAGCAGCGCTACGATGGTGGACATCGTTGCGAAGTACCTGCTGGTGCCGGGCATTACGGCCAAGCCGTATCTGATGGCCGGCGTTGGTTTGCTGTCGTTCAATCCATCGAATGAATCCGAATATGCCCCCTTGCCGAACAACATCAAGGGTGAGTACAGCACCACGGTGGCAAGCCTGATCCTCGGAGGGGGCGTGCGCTTCCCCCTGTCGCGTCGGGTGGAACTTTGTGTCCAAGCCGAGCGTCGGCTGGTATTCTCGCAGTTCCTGGATGACGTGAATCCGAAGCGGAGTAACGATGGTCTGACGATGGTGACGCTCGGACTCAGCTATACCTTTAACCGCATGCCGGCCCGCCCGCCGAAACACGACCATGACCGACCAGATGCTGACATGGTTTGTCCGGCTCAGCACCCAGAAGAAGAATGCCTGCCGCACCGCGGTGCACCTCCGGGCTGGGATATGGTCTTTGAACGTCAGGACGAGGAATGCGCCGAATGCACCAGCTGCACGATGTGCCCGGCCTGCGATGAATGCGTCCATGTAAAGTGCAACGTCTGCTTGTGCTGCTACTGCCGCACGTGTTCGGCCTGCTGCTGTGGCCCATGTCCAATGCGGGCAGGGGGCGGGCAGGATGCCGAGGATGGTCCGACGGAACAGAAGGGCTCGGGCAATGGCGATGCCCCAGAAAAGGCTCCCGAACCATCCGAAGCTGCCCCTAAGAAGCCGGCCCCAGAGCAACCGAAACCCGAAAAACCTGATGGAACCGAGCCAATGAGCGTGCCATGTCCGGCCGGACAGCACCGCGAGTGCTTTGGTCCGCCTGGGTTTGGAATCTGTGTCGATAATGAGCCCCCTCGCGGACCCCAAAAGATCCGCTGGGATTTAGCCAAAACCCTCGACGACGGGAGCCTACTGCGCGAAGCGGAGGCCGACGGACGCTGGTACCGCCGTCAGATCATGCCCGACGGTACCGAGCGAATCACCAAGGGTGCACTGCCGTTTGCGGTGACCGATTGCAAAGAATGCAAGGAGAAGATGAGATGAGGAGAGTTACGGGAGTGACGGGAGTGACGGGAGTGACGGAGTTACGACTGCCGTCATCCCTGCGGAGGCAGGGATCCATCCTCTTCCTTCTTCTCCTTATCACCTCAGCTCTGCATGCGCAGAAGCGGCAGGGGGATGTGATCGGGACGTTTGCTGCCACCACGTACAAGTACCACGGGGAGTTCTCGGACGATCTCTACGGGTATGGTGGCGTGGTGAGCCTATCCTTTAACGCCATGGATCGTTTGTGGGTGGAGGCTAGGACCTCACTTGGACAGTATGCATGGCGAATAAACCCGACCAAGATCGCGGCCTATCCCGACTACTTTGGTCAGGGGGCTACACTGGGCGACAACTATCCCGGTTCGCTAACACGCATTGAGGAGCGAAATGAGAGCCGGATAACCACAGCTGATGTGATGGTGGGGTATGTGCTGGTGGACAATATCCCGGCTGTTCCGTTCATCACGGCAGGTGTTGGACTTGTGGACTTTGCTCCGTCGAACGGGTCGCAACATTCGCCCCTTCCCAACAACATTAAAGGGGAGTACTCCACAACTGTGGCCAGCATTCCGCTTGGAGGGGGCGTTATCATCCCGTTGTCGCAACGGGTTGGGCTCACCTTCCGGGGAGAGTATCGCATGGTGTTCAGCGGCGCCCTTGACGACCTTGATGTCGGGAAGAATCGTGACGATCTGTCATCGTTTTCGTTGAGTCTGTCCTACAAGTTCAACGAGCCCCGACGTCATCGCATGTCGCGCGAGATGCCTCATGGTGAACCACGTATGTGCCCTGATTGTCATTGCCTTATGGACGGCGGCTGTTGTTGCGAAGCACCTCGTCGCGGACGTCGTGAAGAGATCGTCGAGGAGGAGATCACAATCCGTAGGCCGGGCAGGGAGCCCCGTGAGCAACCAGCACCGGACATTATGCCACAGCAGGAAGAGGCACCCGCTGAATCGCCTGTGGAAAAACCTGTGGAAAAACCCGCCGAGGCAGCGCCGAGTGCTCAGCCCCCAGCGGCAGAACCGGCTCCGGCCACAAGAAAGGTTGCCTTTTCGAAGTCGATCAACTTCGTGGTCAACACCGACCAGCTTGATCTCGACGATGAGCAGACGGAAAAGAACCTCCAGGAGCTCTGGATGTACATGAAGAATACGTGTGAGGAGCTTCAGGTGATCATAGAAGGTCACGCCTCGGCTGATGGACCACCGGAGCGCAACCAGGAACTCTCTGAGCTTCGGGCCGAGCGTATCAAGCAATGGCTGATCGAAAACGGCATCTCCGCATCCAAGATCCGCAGTGCCGTTGGACGTGGATCGAGCAGCCCAAAGGTACTTGAGCCAGCCCCGGATGTTGCGAAGAAAATGCCGAAAGACCAGCTGGAAGCCATTCGAGCCAAGAATCGCAGGATCGAGGTCGTCGTTGTAAGAGATTGCAAATAATAGAGGTTGAATGCTTATGAATATCAATTCATAAACAATTCATCAGGGGTGGTGTGGAAAACCCACATTTTCGTGGCTCATGATTCGTCATGGAGCCCGATTATGGGTTTTTGTTCTCGACGGCAGTGTAGGGTAACTGCTGATTCGAGTGAGATATCCTGGAACACCGCAGGAGGACCACCCTATGACGACGAGTATCTCGCAGAAGAATATCGCACGGTTTATCGTGTTCGCTGTTGTCGTGGCTATCGCCATGTCCATCAGCTTCCTTGTTCAGGCACACGATGCTCCTGATCTAAGTGCCCCGGTTTCGGCCGCAGCAGAGGTTGTGGAGTTGGCAGCACCGGTTCCGGTACCGATGACGGATGTAGCCGACGGCTTGGCATCCTGGTATGGTGGGACTTTCCACGGTCGCCGAACAGCCAGCGGTCAGCGCTACGACATGGATGCGTTCACCGCGGCACACCGGACGCTCCCATTTGGGACACTTCTGCGGGTACGAAACGTCGAAACAGGCAAGGTAGCCCTTGTCGAGATCACAGATCGCGGGCCATTCATCCGCAGGCGTGTGGTGGATCTCTCCCGAGCCGCTGCGCGTTTCCTCGGTGTATCGGTATCCCCCGTTGAAGTGGAAGCCCTCACAAAAGAGGCATTTGAGGACCTTGTTGCCTCAAACCCGGACGGTTCGGTGGTTCTTGATGCCGACATGCGTCCGCATAGTGTTCCCGACAATGCCGTTACGGTCATTGAGCGGGAAACTTCACTGAAAGATGCCGTCACCTCGCTTCGGGACGGTCAGTACCTGCGGGTTGAACTGACAGAGCGTGGCATCTATACCTACGAGCGCGTTCGCATTCGTCCCGTCCCGGTTCGCCCCCTTATCGCGCAGAAGTAACCCGTCAGGGGGCTCTGCACAGCAAGCTGAGATGACTATCCGGTTGTAACTTTGCCGGCGGCGGTTTGACGTCATGCCGAGCGATGTCTGATTTGAGTGAAACCCTCACGTAGGCATGGCGGTCAAAGACGTCGACGAGCGCACGGATCGGCCGATGCGTCCGATCACAACAACGGCAAACTCATCTTCTAACCGATATTTTCACCGGAGCATCGCACATGCGTTTCCTCACGTCACTTCTCGCGTTGGCTTTCGTCTCAACCATGGCAGTAGCTGGTACAGACGTCAACGAGATCATTGCTAAGCATATCGAGGCCAAGGGCGGTCTTGCCAAGATCAAGTCGATCTCGACGCTAGTCCGCGAGGGCACGATGTCGATGGCCCAGGGTATGGAGCTGAACTTCACGCAGACATACAAGCGCAAGAACAAGGCGCGTATGGACATGTCGTTCCAGGGCATGAACATCATCCAGGCATACGACGGTAAGACGGCATGGGCAATTAACCCGATGGCCGGTGGCAAGCCCGAAAAGCAGTCAGCCGAGGAGAGCAAGCAGATGGTGGAGCAGGCCGACTTTGACGGCGAACTCGTAGATCTGAAGGAGAAGGGCAAGAAGGCCGAATACGTTGGCACGGAAGACATCGACGGCACCACGGCCTACAAGCTCAAGATCACGGACAAGGACGGAAAGGAATCGTTCTTGTACCTTGATGCCACGTCATACTATGAAATGCGCCTCGACACCAAGCTCTCGATGATGGGCCAGGAGGCAGACGTTGAGATGGTCTTCTCGAATTTTCAGGATGTGAACGGCGTGCCGATGCCGCACCTGATGGAGGTGCGCACGGATGGTCAGACGATGATGTCGATGACCTACTCGGCCATCAAGGCCAACGTTGATGTGCCGGACGCACGATTTGCCTTTCCTGCAGAGACCGGCGACAAGAAGTAACCGCGGGATAACCCGCTCAATTCAAACGGAGAAAACCGATGGGACGATCTGAACGTCTCGTGGCCGCGCTGTGCTTTGTCGGTGCTACGCTGGCCGTTGCCGTGCCTGACGTGCATGCACAGGCCCCTTCCAGTAACGCCTTTTCGGCGGTCCGTGCCCGATCGATCGGGCCGGCCGTAATGAGCGGACGCATCAGCGACATCGCCGTGGTTGACACCGCACCCGAGAAGATCTACGTCGGCGCTGCCGGCGGGGGCGTGTGGAAGAGTACCAATGGCGGCGTATCATTCTCGCCGATCTTCGATGAATATCCTCAGTCGATCGGGGCCATCAGGATCGATCAGGTGCGCCCGGACACGGTCTGGGTGGGCACCGGCGAACCATGGACGCGCAACTCCGTGTCGGTAGGGGAAGGTCTTTTCCGCACCACCGATGCAGGTAAGACGTGGTCGAAGGTTGGGCTAGATTCAACGGAGCGCATCGCGATGATCGCGATCCATCCCAAAAATCCTGCAACGGTCTTTGTGGCCGCGCCGGGGCCGCTGTTCAACGACAGCGACCACCGAGGACTGTACCGCACGACGGATTTCGGAGCAACGTGGACGAAGGTCCTGGCAGGGGATGGACGAACCGGCTGCACCGACGTTATTATCGATCCCAAGAACCCCAAGCTCATGCTGGCCTCGATGTGGTCTTTCCGGCGTACGCCGCATTCGTTCTCATCGGGTGGTCCGATAGGGGGCATCTATCGGTCGACCGATGGCGGGTCAACGTGGACAAAGATGAGCAAGGGGCTTCCCACCGGTGATATTGGACGCGTGGCACTTGCCATGTCACCAAAGGACTCCAAGCTTGTCTATGCAAGCGTCGAGGCCAAGGAATCGGGACTCTACGTCAGCACCGATGGTGGGCTGACGTGGTCGCGCCGGTACGTCGGATCGGCCGTTGACATTCGCCCCTTTTACTTCTCGCGCATTGTATGCGACCCCAACAACAAGGACGTCATCTATAAGCACGGCGTGAGCCTCTACCGCAGCGATGATGGCGGCGCAACGTTTGGTGCCGTTGCCAATGCGGCCCACAGCGACCATCATGCCGTTTGGGTAGATCCGGCCAACTCCGATCACCTGCTCATCGGCACCGACGGCGGACTGCACGAGTCGTTCGATCGCGGTAAGTCGGTGCGCATGTTCGGCAACCTTCCGCTTGGTCAGTTCTATCACGTTACCGTGGATGATCAGGATCCATATCGCGTCTATGGTGGTCTGCAAGACAACAGTTCCTGGTACGGACCATCGCGCAAGCCGGGCGGCATTGCCAATGGCGACTGGAATCTTGTGGGAGGGGGCGATGGATTCCATGTAACCGTGGATCGTGGCAACCCGGACATCGTCTTCTGGGAGTCGCAAGGCGGTAACATCGTCCGCACGAACACCAAGACCGGTCAGTCCAAGACTGTTGCTCCAAAGCCCGATGATGGTTCGCTGAAGCTTCGCTACAACTGGAACTCGCCGATCATTCGTGGCACAAAACCCGGCGTGGTCTATGTGGGATCGCAGTACGTGCACCGCTCGACCAACCTTGGCGAAACGTGGAAGAGGATATCGCCGGATCTGACAACGAACGACTCAACCAAGCTCTCGCAGACCGAGAGCGGGGGACTGACGGTTGACAACTCGTCGGCTGAAAATCACTGCACGGTGTTTACCATCGCAGAGTCGCCCCGGAAAGAATCCATCATCTGGACGGGCACCGACGACGGCAATCTGCAGGTAACGGCTGATGGCGGTACAACCTGGCGCAATGTTGTGGCCAACGTCCCGGGTCTGCCCAAGAATACCTGGGTTTCGAGCGTTGAGCCATCAGCGCATCATGACTCAACGTGCTTTGTGACCTTTGACGGCCACATGACGGGGGACATGACGTCCTACGTGTATATGACAACCGACATGGGTACGACCTGGAAGCCCCTTGCCACACCGAACATCAGGGGATATGCCCATGTTGTCCGCCAGGATCCTCGTGCGGCGTCGAGTCTGTACCTGGGAACGGAGAACGGCCTCTACATCTCCAACAACGGCGGTTCATCGTGGATCCACTTCCGCAACCGTCTGCCAATGGTGGCCGTGCGAGACATCGCGGTTCAGGAACGGGAACAGGAGTTAGTTCTCGCCACGCACGGTCGGGGCATCTTCATCATCGATAACCTCGATGTGCTTCGCTCATTCGATGCTACGTCGTCCGGCAGTGATCTTACCATCATTCCGCCGCGCCCCTTCCCTCGTACCTATGGCAAGCCCGGCAACCGCTGGTTTGGCGGCGACGGCGAATTTTCCGGTGAAGACAAGTCTGATGCCCCGCGCATCTGGTATGTGCTGAAGGACAAGCACATGCGTGGCAACTTCGTGATCCGCATCAAGGATACGTCCGGCAAGGTCATCCGTACCGTTCCGGCATCAACGCGAAAGGGGCTGAACGTTATCGACGTGCCACTGTCGCGTCCGGCTCCTATCTCTCCACGGTCCAAGGTCTCAGGTGCCTTCGGTGCTTTCAATGGTCCGCTTCTCGATGAGGGATCCTACATCCTTGAGTTCGATAAGGGTGGCCAGATTTTCACCACCAGGATCCGCATCGTTACCGATACCACACTCGGCTTCACGATCAGCGAAATGGATCAGCAGAAGGCACTGATGAGTGATCTCACATGGATGTTCGAGGATCTTGCCGTTACCACCTATCGCGTGCAGTCGGCCATAGACACCCTAGCACTGCGTCAGGGGGCTGATGCTGCCGTCCTGCGTGATTCGCTGGTTGCGCTCAACGCCACACTCGTTAACACCCGTCCAAGCATGATGGGGCTCTCAGGTGAAGAGCAGCTTCGCGAAACCATTGCCGGACTCTACGGAGAGGTCAACGGCTATCTCGGACGTCCGGGAGATACACAGGCCACACACGCCCGTGAGCTCATGTCCAAGGTTGTCAAGGCACGGGAGAAGACCGAAAAGCTGATCTACGGAATCATCACCGAAACGCGGGACCAGTCCGAAGCGTATCTTCGCACCTCTCGATAACACCGAAGGACATCAGCGATGAAACGTGTTACTGTGCTCTATGCTGCCGCCATCGCTGCTGCGGTGCTGGTGCAGGGTTTCCAGTGCGGTTCGGCCGAAATGACCACGGCGCGCCGTGCCATGCAGCAGAAGGATTTTAATAAGGCCAAGCAGGCACTTTCCGGCGCGGTTGCGCAGAATCCGGACAATGCCGAGGCACTCGTCATGTTAGGGGGCGTCTATGATGCTCTGGAGCAGTCCGACAGCGCACTGATCACGTATCAGAAGGCACTTGCGAGTCCGAATCTTAAGCCCGAACAGCGCAACATCATCGGCGTGACGCTCTTCCAGCAGTGGGCCGCCGCGTATAACAAGGGAATCAAGGCGTACAATGACGCGATGGTGGCCAAAGGAGATCGTAAACTTCTTGCCGAGGCACGCGACAATTTTCAGAACGCAACTCGCATCAAGCCGGAGTACACTGAGGTATACGGTAACCTTGGTGAGACCCTCGAAAAAATGGGGGACACCTCGGCTGCCGTTGAAGTGTACACGAAGTTCTGGCAGGCCGAGCAAGCCGGCATTGATGCGCTGACGTCTGCCGGCATCACACTCGGCAGCACGCGTGGCGATGCGATCAAGATTCTTGGTACGCCGATAAAGACGAAGATGGATAGCATTGACAAGGGCGTGCTGTATGGTGACGCCTTTACGCTGGCCGGCAAGAAGGTCTTCATTTACTCCTACACCGAAAGCTCCGCAGATGCCGTTGTTGAGGGCTGGCGACATGATCCGCCGTCAACGCTTTCTCAGCAGGAAATGGAGCGTGCCCGTATTCTTTCGATCAACCCGCTGAAGAACCTTGCTTTCATTCAGTACGCTCGAGAAGACTATGCGGATGCTCTCAAGTGGGCCGACATCGTTGCGAAGGTGCGTCCAGATGATCAGGAGCTTAGCGCATTGCGAGCACAGTCACTGACGCGTTCCGGAAAGGGAGACGCCGCCATTGCCGATCTGCAGAAGCAGATTGCCAAGGAACCCAAGTCGGTCCAACTTCGTCTGCAATTGATGTCCATGTACAGTAACCTTGAGAAGTACGAAGATGCCATCAAGGTATGCGAGGAAGCCCTTTTCATCGAGCCAAACAATGAGATTGCTCTCTACGAGGGGGCGGCTGCGACAAAGAATCTCGCAGCAGACAAGCAACGCGAGCAGGTCAGGCTTACGGATGACAATCCAAAGCACGTGATGGATACGTCGTACAAGAAGCTGCTCACGAAAGCTGCCGGGTACTTTGAGCAACTCAGGAAAGTGTCGGCACGATTCAAGGATGACTTCATCGTTATCGGTGAGCTTGCGAACACGTACGAGGTGCTCAAGGACACTCCGAGGGTGAAGGTTCTCATCAGCGAGCTTGAAGCCCTGGAAGCCAAGTACGCAAAAGATTCGAACTACTACCGCGTCATGGAGGGCCTGTACGCTCGAAACAAAATGACGGACAAAATGAAAGACGCACAATCAAAGGGAGCCAAACTCAATGGCAAATGAACAGAATGAACAACAGCAGATGACCATCGAGCTTGGTGAAAAGGAAGCTGAAGGCATTTACTCGAACCTCGCGATCATTTCACACTCGCCGGCGGAATTCGTCGTTGACTTCACGCGCATCCTTCCGGGCGTTCCCAAGGCCCGCGTGCATGCTCGAATCGTGATGACGCCGCAGCATGCGAAACTTCTTCTGCATGCTCTGGCCGATAACATCGGCAAATACGAGAACCAGTACGGAGAGATCAACGTGGACGGACAGCACAATCCGTTCCCTCCCGGCGTGACGAATATCAACTGAACCTTCCTATATTTGCAGTTCATTCTCACCTGAACGCAACACAACGACACGACGAGAACACCCATGAAGCGTACATATCAGCCTAGTCGACGCCGCCGCGTGAACACCCACGGTTTCCGTGCACGCATGGCATCCAAGAACGGCCGCAAGGTCCTTTCGCGCCGTCGCGCAAAGGGTCGTGCCCGCATCGCTGTTGGATTTGCTCGCTAATAGCGAAGCGATTTCAGCTCGGTAGCCGCATGTTCTGCAGGCCACTGAAGGGATTTGGTGCATTCGAAGAAACTCTTCGGTCCGGACGTCGTGTGACGGCCGGACCGTTGTCATTAACGGCCGTTACAATGGCTGGGTCCGACGAAGAGTCCGCATCAGTAATGGTTGGCGTCACCATCGCCAAGCGCATCGCTCCACGTGCCGTAGTCCGCAATCGCGTCAAACGCCTCCTACGCGAAGGTGTCCGACGTCAGGTCGCTGAACGCGGAGATCAGCTTCAAGCCCGTCGGATATCGCGGCTGATCCTCAATTGGCGTCAAGCACCTACTTCGGTGATGAGGCTGCATCTGGCCGACGTTGAAACGTACATAGCTGATGCGTTCGACAAGCTACTTCGCGCACCGCTCCATCGTGGAGGTGCATGAAGAATCCCGTCGTCCTTCTTCTAACGGCCGGCATTCGGTTCTACAAGGTGGCAATCTCTCCACTGTTGCCTTCGTCATGTCGTTTTCAGCCAACATGCTCCACGTATGCAATGGAGGCAATCCAGATTCATGGTGCTCTGCGCGGTTCCGTGATGGCCATCAAACGTATCGGTCGCTGCCACCCTCTACACCCAGGAGGCTATGATCCTGTCCCACCCGCTTCGTAATTCTGTACTTAGGTACTTCCGTACTTCCGTACTTCCGTACTTCCGTACTTCTGTACTTCCGTACTTCTGTACTTCCGTACTTCTGTACTTCCGTACTTCTGTACTTCCGTACTTCTGTACTTCCGTACTTCTGTACTTCCGTACTTCTGTACTTCCGTACTTCTGTACTTCTGTACTTCCGTAATTCCGTCATTCGGTAACTCCGTAATTCCGTAACTCCGTAATTCCGTCATTCCGTAACTCCGTAATTCTGTAACTCAGTCATTCAGTCATTCCGTCCCTCTCCCTCATGGATCGTCAATCAATCATCGGCATCGTTCTCATCTCCCTCGTTGTGGGGATATGGGTGTTTCTTCAGCAGCCTGCAAAGCCCCCTGTCGCCCAGCCGAAAGGGAAGACGCCGGTCGCACAAACCATCGCCGCCGTTGACGGTGGTGAGCAGTCACCCGTAAAGTTTGTGCCGGCACCGGTGCGCACACTAACGGTGGTAACGCCGCTGTACACGATCCGATTGAGCTCCTTCGGGGCCACCGTGCGTTCGTGGAAGCTGATGCAATACAAGCCATGGTATCGGCTGACCAATCCCGCTGCCGTGGTAGACATTGTGCAGCCGGGTGCGCACGAGTTCGGGTTCTGGTTCATCGCCAAGAACGACACCATCGGTTCGGGTGGAATTCTCGATACTGTGAAGGCCAAGGATGTGCCGTTCACCTTTGATGCGATGTCGGAACGGATTGACGTGAAGCCCGGAGATTCGGTGACGATCACCGCCACGGCCACGACAGACTTTGGTGGCACCATCGTGCGGACATATCGATTTGCTGCGGATCATTATGACGTGGTTGCCGGTCTGCAGATGTCGGGGTTTGAATCCGTGCTGCACAAGCGTGCTCAGCAGGTGCATCTTGAATGGCGTGGTGGAATTCGCTACCAGGAACAAAGCAGCGTTGACGAGTCTAACAATGCTGTAGGCATTATCTCCGAGGCGGGAAACATCACGGAGTTCGAGGCCGAGTCGTTTACTGATGTGCGACGCGACACGTCCAAAGGATCCGTCGATTTCGTGGCTACGAGGTCCAAGTACTTTGCCGTGGCGATGCTTCCCGAGGCCGGTTTCTCCGGGAAAGCTACTGTCAGCGGAATCAAGGTTGGCCTGCCCCAAGAGGGAATCATGGAGCGATATGGTCTTGGACTCCAAGTGCCCCTGAAGCAGGGGGCTGGCGGGGTAACATCGCGGCTCTACGTTGGTCCGATGCAGTATGATACCCTTGGAGCTTATGGCCTGACGGGCATCATGAATTTCGGCTGGAAGTGGATCGTCAAGCCGATCGGCGAGTACTTCATGCTTCCGACGCTGAAGCTGATCCACCTTGGCATTCCGAACTACGGCATCGCGATTCTCCTCTTTGCACTGCTCATGAAGGTGCTTCTCTACCCGCTCTCCATCGGACAGGTGGAGTCGGCCAAGAAGATGCAGCTTGTGGCCCCGCTTATTAGTCAGGTACGAGAGCGATTTCCTGATGATATGACGCGGCAACAGCAGGAGACCATGAAGATCTATTCCGAATACGGAATCAATCCCGCAGGGGGCTGCCTGCCCCTTCTCCTTCAAATGCCATTTCTCTATGCCCTCTATTCGGTGCTCAACTTGAACATCGACCTGCGTCAGCAAGGATTCTTGCCGGTGTGGATCACCGACCTGAGTGTTCCTGACGTAATTCTGTCGCTACCGTTCAAGCTTCCGTTGTTCAACGTCGACCATTTCTCGGGTCTGGCCCTGCTCATGGGCGCAACGATGTTCATCCAGCAGAAGCAGGCGCTGACGGACCCCCGTCAGAAGGCTATGGTGTACATGATGCCTGTTATGCTTACCCTGATGTTCTCCTCGCTTCCGTCGGGACTGAACCTGTACTACTTCGTCTTCAACGTGGTTGCCATTGGCCAGACCATCTGGCAGAAGAAGTTCTCCAAGAACCAGCTAACCCTGGCCGACCTGAAGAAGATGCCAAAGAAGGAATCCTGGATGCAGAAGAAGATGCGGGAAGCCCAAGAGATGGCCGCAGCTCAGGGACGTTCGCTGCCCGGACAGTCTCACCAGGACGCGCGTAAGCCCCGTTCCGGTAAGGGTAAAAAATAGCGTATCGTACGTGGATAACGTTTGACCGTGAGGTCTTGTTCAAGGGGCTTTGCAGTATGGTGAAACGTCGTATTTTACGCCGACTTAATCCGAAACTCACATTTTCACTATTACACCAGGAGACGTGGATGAAAACACGTGGACTCATGCGGGCATTTGTCGTGATGATGGGCCTGCTCATCGGTGTCGCAGGTAGTTCTGCTCAGAACACCTACGATCGTCTTTCAGTACTTGAAGAATTCACCAGCGCTACGTGCCCACCATGTGCGCCCGTTGGAGTAATGCTCAAGGATGTTATCTCGCCAGCCAATGGCGTTGTTTCTGTTCGTTTTCACATGAACTGGCCTGCTCCGAATGACCCATTCAACCTCGACAATCCGGTTGATAACGAAGCTCGCAAGAACTTCTATGCTGTGAGCGGTATTCCTGATGGATACCTCAATGGCAAGAAGGTTGGTCTGAGCGCTTCTGCTGGGCCGAGTGTACTTGCAGCGGTCAAGGCTGACAACGCGAAGAAGTCACCATGTAAGATCGACGTGATTCACACGCCAACTGCAGACGGCGGCGCTGTGAAGATTAAGGTCACAACGAACGTTGATCTGAAGGCACACAAGCTTCACGTTGCTGTCGTATCGTACCACGTGGAGATCCCAGACTTGCCATCTCGCCTTGCCAATAGTAACGGCGAAACAGAGTGGGACGATGCCATGAACAAAATGCTTCCGAATGCTGGTGGCACTGCACTGGCTATCGATGCAACGAAGGATCAGACGTTCGACTTTACATACACCCGCAAGGGACAGGAAACCTGGCCTTCAGGTCAGCAGTACGTTATCGCGTACATCCAGAACAACTCCACGCGTGAAGTCATCCAAGCCGGTACGAACCTGATCGTGTATCAGCCAGTTCTTACTGTTGATGGAACAGTGTGGGAAAAGATCGGACGCAAGACAAGCAAGACGCAGAACCTCACGGTGAAGAACCCAACGTCTGAGCCTCTTTCGGTGACCCTCTCCGTGAGCAACGGTGACGCCCTCAGCGCAGCAGGTTGGTCGGTTGCCCTCGATAAGGACGTTTTTGATATCCCAGCCAACGGCTCAGTGAAGGTGAAGGCAACAACTACAGCTCCAGATGCCGCAAGCTTTGCCGGTATCGAAGTTGTTGCTGCTGCCAATGTTTCGAATGGTATCAGCAAGGATGGCAAGGGTGTGTTCGGTTATCTGACCGAAGGCACACGCGTTGCTGTTTGGGGTGGCATCTCTTCGGGTGGTGTCGGTCAGTATCTGACGGCCGCTCAGACATCCTTTGCAAAGGATGTAGCGTACATCCCAGCAACCAATGAAGCACTCCAGGCATTCCCGCCTACGGATTTTGATGCCGGTGTCTTCTGCGTTGGTATTGATGGCCGGTTCAGCATTCCAGGTGTTGCACAGCTTGCCGTGCTGATGACGTCGCAAGGCAAGGGTGTGTATGTATCTGCTCCGATGGGTATGGTAGTGGCTACGTTTCCTGATAATCAGTCTCAGCCGGGATATCCAGAAGCCAATGCATGGCTCACAGAGACGCTTGGTCTGAAGCTTCTTGCTACGACGAATCGCTACTCGGGCAACACGCTCACCCCATTCACCCTGAACGGCATCGCGAGCGAGCCAATTGGTCAGAATGATAAGGGAACAGCAGCTGTCTGGAATCTGAACCGTCCGACAACCGCTTGGAACTATTACTGCCAGGTGACGGACGCTTTCTCGGTGAATGCCGGTTCAAAGTCTGTGGGTTGGTCGTATTCGGATAACAAGACGACAAATCTCGTTGGTATTCGCAACCAGAATACTGGTCAGGGACGCGTAGTTTATTCTGCTTGGGGTGTTGAGCACGTTAGCGACGCAGCAGCTCGCAAGGTTCTCATGCAGCGTATTCTGGACTATTTGATGCCGGCTGGCGATCGTCCATCGATCTCGCTGAACAACACGTCGCTGAGCTTCGGCACGGTTGCAACAGGTTCCACAAAGGATCAGTCATTCACAATCACCAACACAGGTAAGGCCAACCTCGAGATCTCGGCCATGACCCTTACGGGAACCGATGCATCGATGTTCTCGGTCACCGCAGGTGGTGTTGATGGTTCAAATGTTGTGATCGCACCAAATGGTAGCCGCACGGTAACGGTTCGCTTTGCCCCGACGATGGCCAAGACTGCTTCTGCAGCTCTGTCCATTACGAACAACGATGCTCAGGCAATTGTTCAGCTTCGTGGTACGGCTTCCACCAGCTCAGTTGAAACAGACGTCGTCAGCGAAACCGGTGCGATCGGTATGACGCTTGTCGGTGCCAACCCTGTTAGCTCTGCATCGTCGATCCGCCTGCGTGCAAACGGTGACGTTCGCATGACGGTTGTGAACGCTGCCGGCCAGGAAGTTGCCACGCTGTTCAACGGCATGGTCAACGGCACGGAAGTCGTCAACATTGATGCTTCGATGCTCACATCAGGTGCATACACGGTTGTTGCAAGCAACGGTGGCGATCGCGCTGTGATGTCAGTAGTGGTGGCTCGCTAAGCCCCCTTCACGCGAAATCAACAACGGCCGTTCAGCGAAAGCTGGACGGCCGTTTTCTTTTCGTGGTAAGAGATTGTGATTCTTCTACTGTTTCTGATAGCGGTACTTGCCGCTCCCCACAAGGCCACTGCGCAGGCGAAAGTCTCCAAAACCCGATGTGTCTTCGAAGATGAAGGTCACATTGGGGTAGATCCAGCGGACGATCCGTGACATTCCGTTGGGGCTCATGCCGCGGTCTATCGTGTACGGCTCTCCGTAGATGATGAACACGCGCCCCATATCCGTGAGCCAGCCTTCGTTGTAGGATTTGAATCGCTTGTTCGCCTCATCGATTCGACCATAGTATTCGTCGAAGGCCTCATTTTTGAGCGTTCCCGGGGTTGGGTCGAGCTCCTTCCAGAAGTCTTCAAAGAGCGAGAGGGATTCGCCCTCTGATGGAGCGTTCAGTATGGCATCAATCTGGTCCTGATCTGCCACGTACATGAGCTGGCGCGTTGCCTTCTTGAGGTCAGCCACGACATCGGCGGCCATGGAGCGCGGCACGACGTATTGTCGCTCTGTTCGGGCCTCAACGATGGACGTGTCTGTAAGGCCCTCACCCGATACCGGATGAGCCGTGATCTTCAGCACATACGTGCCGGGAAGTAATCGGTGCCCGAGATGCAGCGGAAAGAAGCTTTGGGTAGCCACACGTTCACACCGGACAACATCGCTTTCGCCAGAAGATGCCTGCCGACCATCGCTACGCGTCAGAGTCCACCGATACCGCAGCGAGCGCGGCTGTCCGCTCAAATAGGCCTCCAAGAAGACGAATAACTGCACGTCATGCGACCAGACAATGTCGCCCACAAACGGTGTGATGGCGTAGCGGTTCCCACGCTGCTCGATCTGACTCACATACATCGGCGAACTCAGTTCCACGGGTGCGGAATTGAATTCGCCAACGGAGAAGTTTCGCGAGCTGGCATGGTCCCGTCTGCCAAATACATCGGAAACAACGGTCTCCAGGGTGTACGAGCCCGGCAGCAGGTCAAACCGACGTAGGCTGTTGTCCGACTTACCGGTTGTCCCTCGTGATACGGCAAAGGACTGTTCGGAAATGTTCCGCATGTAGGTCGTATCCACGATGCGGTTGCCCAGCGCATCTCGGATCGTCATCGAGACCGAGTATTCGGCCAGCATTCGATCGGTGTTTGCGGTAAACGTCAGAAGCTGATAGGGTACAGATACGTACACATCGCATCGGGCTGCCGCGGCAAGCGTCGTACCCCGAAGAACGATTACATCGGTCAGCACGCGAGCACTAGCCACATCCGGCAATTGCTGCCCTGGGCAGGGGGCTCCTGCCAGCGCACCCGAGACAAAGAGGACAAAGGCCGATGATGGCTTCATGGCGCTCATATACGAATATGCCAGTGTTCAAGTGCCTCGCGCTCAAGACGTTCCCGATCCTCCGGGTGAGCAATCGCAATGAGGGCTTTCGCCCGCTCGCGGATGGTGCGTCCATGCAGATGCGCAATGCCGTACTCAGTAACAATGCTGTGAACGTGAGCGCGTGTTGATACGACGCCTGCACCGGGCTTCAGGAGCGAAGTGATGCGGCCGATTCCCGAGCTTGTGCGCGATGGCAGGGCAATGATGGGCCTGCCACCCACCGACCTGGCAGCGCCGCGCATAAAGTCCACCTGGCCCCCTACACCGGAATAGGGAATGGGGCCAATGGAATCGGCACAGACCTGACCCGTGAGGTCCACTTCGATGGCGCTATTGATGGCGGTGACCTTCGGATTGCGCTGGATGGTTGCCGGATTGTTCACATACGCAACATCGAGCATCGCGATCATCGGATTGTCGTCAATAAAGTCATACAGTTTACGAGTACCCATCACAAAGGTCGCCACGATCTTTCCGGGGTGCACCTCCTTCTTGCGTCCGGTAACCACGCCGCTCTCGATCAATGGCAGCAGTCCGTCACTGAACATCTCCGTGTGGATCCCGAGGTCTTTGTGTCCACCAAGGTGGTGTAGGACAGCATCGGGAATCGCACCGATGCCCATCTGCAGCGTAGCCCCGTCCTCGACGAGTGTGGCCACATGCTCACCGATGCGACGCTCTACGTCACCTAGTGCAGGGGGTTGTACCTCAAAGATCGGCTCGTCCACCTCGACCATGTACGTGATGGTATCCCGATGCACAAGCGCATCACCATGTGTGCGCGGCATTCGTGGATTGATCTGCGCAATCACGATCCGCGCCGAGTGCAGAGCCTCGTGTGCTGCTTCAACTGTGACGCCGAGCGAGCAGAAGCCATGCCGGTCAGGGGGCGACACATTGATCAGCGCCACATCGATCGGCAGGATGCCCGACCGGAACAGCTGCGGTATCTCCGAGAGGAACACCGGCGTGAAGTCAGCCCTGCCCTCGCGAATGGCCGGACGCATGTTCCCACCGATGAAGAGACAGTTGGCTCGGAAGCTCTCGGCGTATTGCGGCTCTGCGTACGGGGCGGGCCCCTCGGTGTGCATGTGCACGATCTCCACGTCGCGCAGTCGTGGTGCCTGACGCACCAGCTCGTGGATCAGCGTCTGCGGTGCAGCAGCCACAGAATGCAGATAGAGTCGGTGTCCCGACTGAACTGCTGAAATGGCTACGTCTGCGCTTACAACCCGACCCACAACACCTCCACATGAACGATAAACCACAAACATACAGTTTGGTATTTTTGCCAACGCAAAAGGGGAACCCATGGAAACGCAGAACATCATCTTTATCATCGTCTTGCTCTCGGCAGCAGCGATCTTCTCGCGCAACGCATCACGTCTGATCGCCTGGCTCCGAGTTGGCAAGCCCGACAACCGATTTGACCGCATCGGTGAGCGCATTCGGACGACGCTTGTGGTGGGGTTTGGCCAAAGCAAGATCCTGCGCGATAAGGTTGCCGGCCCCATTCATGCCGGGATCTTCTGGGGCTTTCTCGTGCTGTTATTCTCAGCTGCTGAGATGGTTCTTGAGGGCCTGCACGACGGATGGTCCTTCAACTTCCTTGGCCCCATCTACTCGGTCATCACGATCCTTACCGACATCTTCTGCCTGCTGATCATCGTCGGCACGATGATGTCGCTCTGGCGTCGCTACGTCACAAAGGTCAATCGTCTGCAGGTAGAAGCCGAGAAGGTCGAAGCCGGCATGATCCTGCTGACGATCTTCGGCATCGTATCGGCGCTGCTGGTGCAGAACTCGCTGCGTGGACCCGTGCATGGAGAAGACTTCTCCTGGGCGGTGCGTCCGGTTGCTCACCCACTAGGGAAGGGGCTTGCAGCCATCCTCGGTGATGCCGCCCCGATAGCCTTTCACGTAGCCTTCTGGATGCATGCGCTGCTGATCCTGGCCTTCATGAACTACTTGCCGTTCTCGAAGCACCTGCACGTTCTGACCTCCATCCCGAATGTGTTCCTTGGCCCCCTTCAGCCAACAAATGCCATGGCCCCGATCAACTTCGAAGAAGAAGGCGTGGAGAAGTTTGGTGTGGTGGACATCGAAGACCTCTCGTGGAAGTCGCTGCTTGATGGATACACCTGTACGCACTGCGGACGCTGCACCAGCGTTTGTCCGGCAAATCAAACGGGTAAGGTGCTTGACCCACGTGGCATCATCGTGGCCATACACGATCGGACCATGGATAAGGCGCCGCTCATCCTGAAGAAGGAGCAAGGGGCTGAACTAACAACCGATGAGCAGGCCGTGTGGGACAAGAAACTCATTGGCGACTACGTTTCACCTGATGCGCTCTGGGCCTGCACAACATGCGGCGCCTGTATGCAGGAATGTCCGGTGAACATCGAGCACGTGCCGGCAATTGTCGGCATGCGTCGCTCAATGGTGATGATGGAGTCGCAGTTCAATGACGAGTCAGCGCTGCTGCCCGACATCTATGGGAACATGGAAACCAACGCCGTGCCATGGGGCGGATTTGGTCAGGCAGACCGTGCTAACTGGGCCGACGGAATGGGCATCAAGACCGCGGCAGAAGACGCCTCGATGGAGGTGCTGTTCTGGGTCGGCTGCGCCGGTTCCTATGACGAGCGCGCAAAGAAAACAACGAAGGCTTTCGCCGAACTCATGCAGATCGCCGGTGTGGACTTCCGCATTCTCGGCACGGAAGAGAACTGCACGGGTGATGTGGCACGTCGCACTGGGAATGAGTATCTGGCCGACATGCTGACGAAGACCAATGTGGAGACCTTTCAGCGCTACAATGTGCAGAAGATCGTGGCCACGTGTCCACACTGCTTCAATAGTCTCAAGAACGAGTACCCGCAGTACGGATTCAATGCCGAGGTCATCCACCATACACAGTTCATCAAGGAGCTCATCGACACGGGTCGCCTAGCGGTGGATCGCACGAAACTGTCCAAGGAGACCATCACGTATCACGATTCGTGCTACCTCGGCCGCTACAACAGCGAGTATGAAGCACCCCGCGCCACACTGGAGAATGTACCGGGCCTTACGATCCTTGAACCCGCGCGCTCCAAAGACCGCGGCCTATGCTGCGGCGCCGGCGGCGGCCGCATGTTCATGGAAGAACATGTTGGCGATCGAGTGAATATCGTCCGCACAAATGAACTCCTCGAAACCGGCGCAACAACCATCGCCGTCAACTGCCCCTTCTGCACCACCATGATCACCGACGGCGTTAAAGCCGCCGAAAAGATCGACTCGGTCACTATCAAAGACATCTCCGAGATCGTCAGAGAACGAGTGCTGATGACTGATGACTGATGACTGATGACTGATGACTGATGACTGGCATCGTCATTCCCGCGAAAGCGGGAATCCATCGAGGTTGCGCATGGATCCCCGCTTTCGCGGGGATGACGGTGCCTTCGGGCGAGACTGCGTCTCGCCCCTACAAGTCCCTCCGTCATTCCGTCCCTCCGTCATTCCGTACCTCCGTACCTCCGTACCTCCGTACCTCCGTACCTCCGTACCTCCGTACCTCCGTATCTCCGTACCTCCGTAATTCTTCCTCACACCACTCTCGTGCTCATTGCAAACTGTTTTGCGAGTTGCTCGGTAAGGGTGATGCGGTTAAAGCCATCAACGACTGAGGCGTTGGGGGACGGTAGTGTGCCGCGCTTGAAGTGCTCGTACATTTCGATGATGCTTGTGGCGATGGCCTCTACGTCCTTGGGGTCGGTGATCCATGAAGCCCCATAGCGCTCAGCATCTTTGCGAAGGGCACCTTGGGGGACGCTAACGAGAAGGGGCTTGCGTGTGCCGAAGTACTCGTAGAGTTTAGCACTCGAGATCGTATCGGCATTGCGGGTGTTGCCCACCATCATCCAGAGGGCATCGCTCTCCATCAGCATGCCTACGGCATCACGGTGCGGACAGTATCCGTGATCAGTGATGAGGTCGGCAATGCCCATGCGCTGAGCTGCCTTGCGGTATTCGTCTCGCAGCAGGCCAACAAAATGCAAGTCGAGCGGAATGTCCGGCCGCTCAGAGCGAACGCGCTTAACCGCCTTGAAGAAGGGGATTGGCGTGACGATGTCGTAGAAAATGCCGGAGTAGGTCAGGCGGAACTTCCCGTCATTGCGTCGCACACGTTCATGGCCGAGCAGGTCCGCTGGATCGTATCCGTGAGGAATGATCACGACTTCCTCTGATGTGAGAAAATCATGACGTCGGATGAGATGCTCTTTGATGCGTCGGTTGGTGACGGTTATCCGTGATGCAACGCGCAGAACATCACGTTCAAGTTGCTGATGCTTGTGGGAGTGCCAAAACGTCGGATAGAAATGAAACTGGTTGCCGAACCACAGATCGCGATAATCAACAACGAGAGGAATGCCCGTCTCGTTGCTCAGAGTAGCGGCAGCCGTCATCGTCGAAAACGGGGGACCGCTGACGAAGATGACGTCGAACTCGTGCTGTTGCACAAGCTCCCGGCCCAGAGCAAGTGCCTGCTTTGACCATGCCTTCTTGTTGTCTGGCACATAGAATGTATCGCTGGCCTTGCGCAGGATCTTCCGAAAGAACTCCCGTGGCATGGCCACGGTGCCCTTGTCCTTGAGCCGAGAGTTGATGTCGGCCCCCTGCGTGCGATGGATCGTCACATCACGTCCCTCGAGCTCTTCGAGCAACGACGGATCGTGTGCGTAATACGCCACCGGTCCGGTGGTGATCACATGGGGCTGCCATCCGAAGTCCGGCAGATACTTCATAAACTTGGTCACGCGTTGCACACCACTCAGGCCCATCGGCGGGAAATAGTAGGCAAAGACCAGTGCTGAAAGTTGTCGCATTGATGGGCTCAGACGATCACCAGTTCACGTGGCGCGGTCGTCAGGATCTTTGGACCCTTTGGTGTGATCACCACATCATCTTCGATGCGCATTCCGAACTTCCCCGGCAGATAGATGCCTGGTTCGATGGTGACAACGCAGTTCGTTGGAAGGGGCTCCTTGGTGTTCATGTGCGACACACGAGGGTTCTCGTGCACCTCGTAGCCAAGGCCATGTCCAAGTGAATGACGGAAGTTCTCGCCGTAGCCAGCCGAGGCGATCACCGAGCGTGCGGCATTGTCGAGGTCAGACGCGATGACGCCTGTTACCGCGGCATCAAGTGCCGACATGTGGGCCTGGTACAGGACGGCAAACACGTCCATGATTTTCTTCGATGGTGTGCCCACACAGAACGTGCGGGTCATGTCACTGTAAAGACCGTCAACGCAACAGCCAAAATCGACCGTGATAACATCGCCCGATTTGATCTTGGCTGTGCTTGCACGACCATGGGGCATGGCAGAGCGTGCTCCGGCAACAACAATGATGTCGAAGGCATCCTTTTCGGATCCCATCTGACGAGTGGTCGTGGCAAGAAATGTGGCAACATCGCGCTCGGTCATTCCCGGTGCGACCATGCCGAGCATCTTCTCATAGGCACGACTGGTGATATCGGCAGCCTTCCTGATGCTGGTGATCTCGCCTGAGCTCTTAGGCAGAAGCAGCGAGTCGATAAGTCCGGCCAGCGGGGTGAGACTAGCCCCCTTCAAATGCTTCTTCATGTGAAGGAAGCCGGCGTGCGTATGACGTCCGGGGTCGAAGCCGACCGCCTTCATCGATGATGGTACACCAGCGCGGGCGAGTGCGCCCCAGGTGTCGCGATCGACAATGACCTCGAGCCCCTTGTGCTGAATGAGTTCCTTCTGAACCTGTACTTCGTACAGATCGTTCGTAACGAAGTAGAGTTTCTTCTTCGTTACAATCACCGTTGCGTAGGAACCGGAGAATCCCGTGATGTATCGGATACTTGGCAGGTGAGCGATGACGTAGGCGTCGAGTTTGTGTGCCGACAGGGCCTGACGGATCGAGGCGAGGCGCTGTTCGGCTACAGCACGTTGAGAGGAGCTGGCCATGGATTATCGGGTATAGTAGTTCGGAGATTCTTTGGTGATGATCACATCATGAGGATGTGATTCGCGAAGTCCGGCAGCCGTCATGCGCACAAACCGTGCATCAGACTTCATCTGTTCAAGGTTGCTGCAGCCGCAATAGCCCATTGCGGCGCGCAATCCGCCAACGAGCTGATAGAGCGTGTCGGCAACTGGACCCTTGTACGGGACACGTCCTTCGATGCCTTCCGGGACGAGTTTGGCGATTTCATCTTCGACGTCCTGGAAGTACCGGTCGGCTGAGCCCTGACCCATTGCACCGAGCGAGCCCATACCGCGGTAGGTCTTATAGGCGCGACCCTCAAGGAGGATTTTCTCGCCGGGTGATTCCTCGTGTCCGGCCAGCATGCCCCCTACCATCACCGTATCAGCTCCGGCAGCGATGGCCTTGGCAACGTCGCCCGTCTGCTTGATTCCACCATCAGCGATCACCGGCACGCCGTGACGTGATGCGACCTCGGCCACACTCATGATGGCCGTGATCTGAGGCACGCCAACGCCGGCCACAACGCGTGTGGTGCAAATTGATCCTGGACCGATACCGACCTTGACGCCGTCTGCACCGGCATCGATGAGCGCCTCGGCAGCTTCGCCTGTTCCAATGTTACCCGCAACGACGTTCAGGTGGCTATAGCGACTCTTGATGGCACTGACCATCGTGATGACTCCCTTTGTGTGGCCATGTGCTGTATCGACAACGACCACATCGACTCCGGCATCAACCAATGCCGCAACGCGATCAAGCGTGTCGGCAGCAATACCAACGCCGGCACCAACGCGCAGTCGGCCCTGTTCGTCCTTCGCGGCACTTGGATGTCTCTGCTTCTTGGAGATGTCCTTTACCGTCATCAGGCCAACCAACATTCCAGCAGCATCAACGATTGGGAGCTTTTCAATGCGGTGCTCGTGAAGCACCTGCTCGGCATCCTCCAACGTGGTGCCAACAGCCGCAGTTATCAGGCCTTCGCTGGTCATGATAAGCTCGATGGCATCATCGGCATTGCGAGCAAATCGCAGATCGCGGTTTGTGACGATACCGACGAGTTTGTTGTTCTCGTCAACCACCGGAAAGCCCGATACGCGATAGCGCGACATCAGCTCGCGGGCGTCGTTCACCGTGTTTGTGCGACGCATCGTGATCGGCTTGCGGATCATGCCGCTCTCGGACCTCTTGACGCGGTCGACCTCTTCGGCCTGACGTTCGATGGACATGTTCTTGTGAATGATGCCCATGCCCCCTTCGCGCGCAATGGCGATTGACATCGCGGATTCGGTGACCGTGTCCATGGCGGCACTGACGATCGGGATTCGCAGGGTGATGCCGCGCGTCAGCTTTGCACTGGTATTAGCGTCGCGGGGAAGAGTCTCGGAATACCGAGGAACTAGTAGGACATCATCGAATGTGATGCCTTCGTAGAGGATTTTTTCGGTTGGCATGGGCAAAAATACGGTGAAGCCCCAATACCGATAACAACAAAAAAGGGGCTGTGCATAACACACGCCCCTTTGCGATTCGTCGTGTTGTCGTCCGTTGCTGCTCAGGCACCTTCGCGATGTGCACGGGCAGCGCGCGCACGCGTAGCAGCCCAGGCCGCTGTGTCCCGTGCGGCAGAGCGGGCGCTCTGATCTCTGCCCGTGTTGGAGGCAGCGTGAGCCTCTTCGTATTCCGCTTCGGCCTTGGCCAGATCGATGTCTGATGCCGGCACAAGTTCCTGCACGAGGATGTTCACGGTATTCTTCAGCACCTCCACGAAGCCTTCACGAGCAGCGAAGACAAGGTGGTGGTTATTCTCATCCTCGATCTTGATCACGCCTGGTTCAAGCGAGGAGATGATCGGGGCGTGATTGAACAGAACCTGGAAAGGACTCTGAGCACCGGGGAGACTTACGGCCAGCCCCTTGCCTTCGAATGCAGTCTCTTTCGGCGTGACGATACTGATGTTGAGCGTACGGTCTGCCATGGTTTAGCTCTGTGACTTCTTGTGAGCGTCCAGCACTTCGTCGAGCGTGCCCTTGTAGCTGAAGAACGCTTCCGGCACTTCATCAACATCACCATCAAGAATGGCCTTGAAGCCGGAGATCGTGTCGCTGATCTTCACATAGCGTCCGGCAAATCCCGTGAACTGCTCTGCAACGTGGAATGGCTGAGAGAAGAAGCGCTGGATTTTACGAGCACGGTACACGGTAAGCTTGTCTTCGTCGGACAGTTCGTCCATACCGAGGATCGAGATGATATCCTGAAGGTCCTTGTACGTCTGGAGGATCTTCTTCACTCGTGATGCCGTTGTGTAGTGCTCGTTACCGATCACCAGCGGATCGAGGATCCGTGACGTCGAATCGAGAGGATCCACAGCAGGGTAGATTCCAAGCTCGGCAATCTGACGGCTAAGAACCGTGGTAGCGTCAAGGTGAGAGAACGTATTTGCCGGAGCAGGGTCCGTCAAGTCGTCAGCCGGAACATACACAGCCTGCACCGATGTGATCGAGCCGCGGTCCGTCGAAGCAATGCGCTCCTGCAGGGCACCCATCTCCGTGGCCAGCGTTGGCTGGTAACCCACGGCCGACGGCATGCGGCCTAGGAGAGCTGATACTTCCGAACCGGCCTGCGTGAAGCGGAAAATGTTGTCAACGAACAGAAGCACGTCACGACCTTCTTCATCACGGAAGTACTCTGCCATCGTCAGAGCAGTAAGAGCAACACGTGCGCGAGCGCCCGGTGGTTCGTTCATCTGACCGAAGACAAGGGCTGTCTTGTCGATAACGCCCGACTCGGTCATTTCCAGGTAAAGGTCATTGCCCTCGCGGGTACGCTCACCAACGCCGGCAAACACCGAGTAACCACCGTGCTGTTTGGCGATGTTGTGGATGAGTTCCTGGATGATGACCGTTTTGCCAACACCGGCACCACCGAAGAGACCCGTCTTGCCGCCCTTTGTGAACGGCTCGATGAGGTCGATCACCTTGATGCCCGTTTCGAACATCTCCTTTTGCGTGGAGAGGCTCGAGAAGGCAGGTGACGGGCGGTGGATGGACCAGCGCTTGTCGCTCGAGATCGGAGCCTTCTTGTCGATACCTTCGCCGACGACGTTGATCAGACGTCCCAGAACAGCCGGTCCGACAGGGACCGAGATCGGAGCGCCGGTATCAATGGCTTCCATACCGCGCACCAGACCATCCGTTGAATCAATGGCGATGGCACGCACGCGGTCTTCGCCAAGGTGCTGCTGAACTTCGCAGACAAGTGTTTCCTTGGAGCCCGATTCGATCGATGTGCGTTCGACCGTGATAGCATTCAAAACGGCGGGGATGTGACCACCGGTGAATTCCACGTCGATGACGGGGCCGATGACCTGTACGATGCGTCCCTTGTTCATGGTGTTCTCTGAGTGTACGGACGGTTAAAAAGCATTGATGCCAAACATGGCGAGGCAAAAATAGGGAAGTCATGCCATCGTCCACACGCGCCGATGTGGTATTTTTGACAGCTTTTTCCACACGTAAGTGCCACTTCATTTTTGCGTCCCATGTCCTACATCCTCTCCGCCGCGCGCACTCCCATCGGATCTCTGCTGGGCTCCCTAAGTGATTTCTCCGCACCGCAGTTGGGTGCTGCTGCCATTTCGGCGGCCGTCGAGCGCGCCGGTGTTTCCGGCGAATCGATCAATGAGGTGATCATGGGCAACGTCCTTGCCGGCGGCGTCGGTCAGGCACCGGCACGCCAGGCAACGATCTTTGCCGGACTGCCCAAGTCTGTGCAGGCCATGACGATCAATAAGGTCTGTGGATCCGGACTCAAGGCGGTGATGCTTGCTGATCAGGCGATCCGCTGTGGTGATGCCGAGATCGTGGTGGCCGGTGGTCAGGAGTCGATGACCAATGCACCCCATGCCATGCTGGATTCACGTAAGGGAGTCAAGTTCGGCAATGCCCGGATGGTTGACCTCATGCAGTGGGACGGACTTTGGGATGTCTACAATCAGGTGCCGATGGGCGATGCCGCTGAGCTCTGTGCCAGTGAGTGTGCCATCAGCCGCGAGGCGCAGGACGAGTATGCCATCGAGAGCTACAAGCGTGCGCAACATGCTCAGGCGCAGGGATGGTTCTCTGATGAGATCACACCGATCATCGTCAAGGGGCGAAAGGGCGACATCACGATCGACACAGACGAGGAGCCCACGAAGGTGAACTTCGAAAAGCTCACAGCGCTCAAGCCGGTGTTCAAGAAAGACGGCACCGTTACCGCCGCTAATGCGTCAACGATCAACGACGGAGCAGCGGCTCTGGTGATCGCCTCCGAGGCCGCCGTGAAGGCACACAATGCAAAGCCCCTTGCCCGCATCATTGCCCAGGGATCCTTTGCACAAGACCCGCTGTGGTTCACAACGTCTCCCGTGGAGGCGATCCGTCGCGTTGTTGCAAAGGCCGGTCTGACGCTCGAGGACATCGACCTGTTTGAGATCAACGAAGCATTCGCGGTTGTTGCTCTTGCCGCCAAGAACCAGCTGGAGATCCCTCATGAGAAGATGAACGTGCACGGCGGTGCTGTTGCCCTGGGTCACCCGATCGGTGCTTCCGGTGCGCGCGTGCTGACGACGCTCATCTATGCTCTCAAGCGACACAACAAGAAGTATGGTCTGGCCACTCTCTGCATCGGTGGCGGCGAAGCCAGTGCCGTGGTCATCGAGAATCTTGCCTGACCCGCTCACCCTCACTGTAAACACAAACACCGTCACCAATCAGGAAACACCAAACACTATGGACATGCGCACAGTAACGCTCATTCAGGGCGATGGAATCGGCCCGGAAATCTGTCAAAGCGTCATCGACATCTTCGCGGCCGCCAAGGTACCCGTGCAGTGGGAGATGGCCATGGCCGGACTTGAGGCGATCGAAAAGTTCGGCAACGGTGTTCCGCCCGAGACGCTCGAAAGCATCAAGCGCAACAAGGTTGCCTTGAAGGGTCCAACGACCACACCAATTGCCGGTGGACACAAGAGCGTGAACGTGACGATCCGCAAGGCTCTTGAGCTCTATGCGAACGTGCGTCTTGCCAAGTCCATGCCGGCCGTGGAAACACGATTCGAGAATGTCGACGTGCTGATCGTCCGCGAGAACATCGAGGACACTTATGCCGGCATCGAGCACATGCAGACCCCGAATGTTGCTCAGTGCATAAAGCTTATCACGCGTCAGGGGTCTATGGCGGCCATTCGGTACTCGTTTGAGGAAGCCCGCAAACTCGGTCGCAAGAAGGTCACGTGTGTTCACAAGGCGAACATCCACAAGATCACGGACGGTCTGTTCTTGACCGTGTTCCGTGAAGTTGCGGCCGAATATCCGGAGATCGAGGCCACAGACATCATCGTCGATAACTGCTGTATGCAGCTTGTGTCGCGTCCGGAACAGTTCGATGTGCTCGTTCTGCCCAATCTCTACGGCGATATCGTCAGCGATCTGTGTGCGGGCATTGTTGGCGGACTTGGTGTTGCTCCCGGCGGAAACATTGGGCGCGATTGCGCCGTGTTCGAGGCCGTCCACGGCTCGGCACCGGACATCGCCGGTAAGGGGCTTGCCAATCCTACGGCACTTCTCTTGTCAAGCGTGCAGATGCTCCAATACATGGGGCTTATTGGTCACGCCAGCGCAATTCAAAACGCCCTCGAATCGGCGCTTGCCGAAGGCGTGAAGACGCGTGACCTCGGTGGCACGGCATCAACCGCTGAATACACGCAGGCGATCATTTCGCGGCTCGTGCTTGATGGTGTTGATGCCCAGACAGTGCCCATGACCAATGCCGCTGCAGCCGAGCTCCCGGTGATCTCCGAGAACTGGACGCTGGTCGGAGCCGATGTGTTCATCGAACACAAGGGCGGTCTGCCACAAATGCCGGAAACGATCGGACCATTTACTCTGCGACTAATCTCGAACCGTGGCACCAAGGTATGGCCGGGTCCGACGCCCGACATTCTCCTGGTTGACCATTTCCGCAACAGATACGTTGCCGACTCGTCTGTGACGCGTAATGACGTGCTGGCGCTCCTACAGGAGCTCACGGCAATGGGCAAGCACTGGTGCCACGTAGAGCTCCTGAATCAGGTAGCCGGAGAAGCGCGGTACTCAAAAGCGCAGGGTGAATGATCGACAGCCGACCAGAGAACGATGAAACAGTGACTCCGCCTCCATCTCGATGGAGGCGGCTCTTGTGGGGCATCGCTCGGGTCGGCTACTACGTCGTTGCCACGGCCGTTATCCTTGCCACGCTTGTCGTGCTCGGGGCGCAAACGCAAATGGCGCGAGATTTCCTCACCTCGCGCCTTGTTCGCATCGTCAATGACAACGTTGCTGGCACGTTTGACTGCGAGAGCATTCGCATCGACGTGTTTCATGGCGTGGTCATAGAGCAGCCAGTGCTTTCCGTTCAGGGCATGCCCCTTCTGAAAGCCAATGAGATTAGCGTTGCCTACGACATCGCGGCATTGGTTGGGAAGACGCTTGCCGTGAACAAGATCGTGATCGATCAGCCGCAGGTACGCCTGCGACGCGGGGCGGACTCGGTCTGGAACGTTACGCGGTTTCTCCTGCCTCCAGACACCACCTCGGCTCCGCCTCCGAACCTGGTGCTGCGTCTGCGCGCGGTATCGATCACGAATGGTAGCATTGACGTCGACGATCAGACGACTCCACGGCCAATCGATGGTGCTTTCGATCCGTTGCACCTGGCACTTCGCCACGTCGAGCTTCGTGCATCTGCACTGCTGGATCTGCGGGCCCGTGATTACATCGTGGGTATCGATCATCTCTCGCTCTACGACCTGCATCAGAAGCCCCTTTCCATCTTTCAGCTGATGCTGACGGCCCGCGTGCGGCCCCAGGGAACATCGATCCCGATGCTTGATCTGACCACGCCAACGAGTCGATTGCAGTGCAGCGCCGAGCTGGATGGTGTTGATGTGGAGCGAGAAGGGGTTGGCTCGCAGGTGCTGCGCAAGCATCCGTTGAAGGTTACCATCGACGCCGAGCGCGTCAATGGCCGAGACGTTCGGTACATCGTGCCATCAATTGACATCGTGGACGAATACGCCTTGAAAGCCGCGCTCAGCTACAGTGGTGACCGTGTTCGTATTGATGACATCGACCTGCGTGCCGGCGATGGACAGATCCGAGGCACGGTAGATGTTCGGTCGATAACGACCCCGGAGAAGTTAAGTCTGGACATCACTGTGCGCGAGTCATCCGTGCGCTACGCAGATGTGCGACGTCGTATGCGGTTCATCGGCTTGCCTGATCTTCCATTCCTCTCGCGAACGACGGCGAGGAAGATTCATCTGAAGGGGCATCCGGTGGATTCTCTTGCTTTTGACGTTGATGTAAGCGATCAACCAGGACACGCCATCGGTTCCATGACGCTGTATCTAAGGCAAAGGCCGATCGGATATGCGTTCAATATGGACATCGCCGATGGAGATCCGTCCGTCTTCGCTTCGAATCTCGAAAAGTCGTCGATCAACGGTCGCCTGGTTGCTCGTGGCAGGGGATTTCTCCCGCGGGAGCTTGTCGGCTCGTATGACGTCACACTACGTCCATCCGTTGTGATGGGTCGACGTGTTTCAGCCGCCCGCATTGATCTTGTCTCCGATTCACCCGGCTCGCTGCAGTTCGACACGGCCGATGTGCGCTTTGGAATCGATGTGCCGGATTCTACCGTAGCCTTTTTTGAGCAGTCGCAACTTCGTCGAATCGGTATGTCGGGACGCATCGACATATCGGATCTCGAGCACCCATCGTATGACGTGGTCAGCTCCTTCAATGCCCTGAATCTAGCGGAACTCCTTCGCGAGCCATCGCTGCCCGACATTCTCAGTGGTTCCGTTGCCCTGAAGGGGCAGGGCATTGAGATAGACAGCATCATCGGCTCACTCACGGCCAGCATCGACGAGTTTGCTCTGCGAGATCGCGCACTCCTGCCCTTCACGTTGAGCGTTGACAGTCGCAGAAGCGACGACTCGAGATTCATCGACCTTGAGGCACCGTTCGGAACGATTCACTTGGCAGGAAACTTTCAGCCGAGTGCACTCATCGAAGCACTCGCGGACTGTGCAGATGCTGTTCAGGAAGAAATCTCTGTTCGCAGTCAGCCATTCAGCAAGGGGCGAAGCGTAGCGTATGCTCGCCGACGTGTGTCGGAGTTCGTGCCTCTGAATATGCGTTTCGACATCGATGTTCAGGATGTCTCTCCGCTGAATATTCTTCTCAATTCCGTTACCATTTCAACGCGTGCCCGAACGCGAGGCACCATTCGCGCTACGGAGCAGAATCTCGGCATCGACATCAGCGAGCTGTCGGTCACTGATCTTCTCGTTCGTGCAGACTCGCTGGTGGTGGCCTCTGATCCGACGCGAGGTTCTGCAATGGTCAATATCGACTGGCAGGATTCGACGGTGAAGATTCGCGATGCGCGGTTGAATCTCGTTGGTATGGGGGTGGTACAGGTGAACGGCCTGACCATCAAACAGCCATCAGTGAGACTATCGGGTGAGCAGGACGTGTACCAGATCGGTGCAGCGGCGAACGTCAATGGCATTGAGGCCGCTGTTGCTGCCAACGTTACCTCGACGGCAGACACCATGAACGTTCAGCTTGATTCTGTTCATGTGGTCGTTGACCGACGTCAGGGACTTGAATGGCGTGCCATCCGTCAGGCCGACGTTCGCATTGTCCATGGCGAGTACATCGTGAACGATCTGCTTGTGCGACGTCAGCAGTCGGAGCTTGTGGCCATCGATGGACTCGTATCGCCGGATCGATTTCGTGATCTGCGCGTGCGTCTGTCACAGTTCTCCATCCCCGATGTTCGCCGGTTTGTAAAGCTTGCTGAAGGTCACCCCCTGGCATATCTGAAAGGGGGCATTACACAGCTCGACCTGATCTTGAATGGAACGTGGGCTCAGCCGCAGTACCTGATGCGAGTGGATGCCGATGACATCACCTACAACGGTGAACTCATCGGTTCCATGGTTGCGTCGGCATCGTATACGGATCGCGACATCGTCGGTACCATGACCATCCGTAATCCTCGACTGGTCAATGAAAAGAGTGCGCTCATCTGCGCGATCAACCACATGCCCCTTGACCTGTCGTTGACCTCGGTTGATAAGCGATGGGTGATGGACAAGCCGATCGATATCGACATGACGGCCACGAACCTTGCGCTTGCGGCCGTGGAGCCGTTTCTACCCGCAGTGGAGAAAATACAGGGGTATGGCAACGGTAATGTGACCATCAAGGGAACGCCGGCTGATCTGGCGCTCGGAGGAACGGCGCGATTCAAGAATGCCAGCTTCGTTGCCTCGCCCACCAACATTCAGTATAAGGCCGAGGGGGTTGTCCATCTTGACGGTGAGAAGCTCTATCTCGATACCATCACGGTGCGGAATTACGATCGGGACCGACGCAACGGCATAGCCCGCGCCGAGGGCACGGTAACCTTTGACGGGCTCTCAGTTGAACGCGTGGATTTCTTTGTCCGCTCACCGGGCCTGCTTGTTATGAACAAGGGCTCGCAGGCGCGGAATCCGAAGATCTTCGGCGATGTGGTCATCGCCAACGGAAAGAGCGGTCCGATCAAGTTCTATGGTACGCTTGATGAGCCCCATCTCGACGGGGACGTGGATGTGCTCTTTGCCGATATCGTGTTTCCGCAGGAACGTGAAGGGGCAAAGGCGCGCTATACATCGTTCCTTTACAATCGGTCATCGGACTCTGCTCGACCGTATAACAGCGTGATGGACGTTCTCCGTCAGGACACGGCCGCCCTGGCCGCACAGATGATGCGCAGCGGGATGCAGGATGTTGGCAAGGCCGTGGAGAATATCATCAAGACCACAACGGCCTCCTTTTCTGATATACTACGGTACGATCTGAATGTCTACCTCAAGGGTCGCACGCTGATGACCATGGTCTTTGGTGTGTTTGAGATCCTCATCGCCGATCTCGAGCCCGTGGATGCGAATGTTCCGTTGGTCTTCACTGGTAGATTTGTTGACAATTCCACCAATCTCCGCGGACGCGTGCGTGTGAAGGATGGAACGAGCACATACAAGTTCTACAAGCCATTCCTTGCCAGCGGTACCCTTGATTTCACGGTAGGGGGCTTGTCCAATCCCAAGTTGGATCTGACCGCTGTGTACCGCGATCGCCGCTTTGTGAATGAACGTCCGGAAGACTTCCGCGTGGAGATCGCCATCACGGGCACAAAGCAAAAGCCCATCGCCCGCTGGTCGGTCTATCGCAATGACCGGAAGCAGCAGGGAGATTCGGCAAAGATCACCGGAGATGCGCTCATGCTGATCCTGCTTGGCCGCACGCAGGACGAGTTGGTATCGACAGGTCAGGGCAATCTTGTTGGGGAAGTCAACGCATCGCTCTCCGCCGTCGCAACATCGGCTCTCGGCGATCTACTAAGCGGCATCGGCGGAGTGGTCCAGAGTGTACAGATGGACCTTGGTGCCGACGTCTCACAGACGCGACTCACAGTTTCGGGTCAGCTCTGGAGCGACGTCTCGTATCGCCTTACGGGTCAGGTCAGCGACTTCGCGGGCAATAGCACCATCACCGTAACAGTACCTTTTACGGTGCTCAACAACTCCGACGCTATGCGATACCTCAAACTCGACGTATCGCGCTCGGTCAACAACACCGGCAACATCACGCGCTTCCAACGCCTCTGGGAAGTAAAGTTCGGAGCGCGTCTGCCGTAGGGGCGAGACGCAGTCTCGCCCGTTGTCGCCGTCATCCCCGCGAAAGCGGGGATCCATGGGTTATGAAGATAGATCCCAGCCTTCGCCGTCATCCTCGCGAAAGCGGGGATACATGGGTTATGAAGATGGATCCCGGCCTTCGCCGTGTGGGACGGCTAGGTATGGATTCCCGATTGCGCGGCGGTCATTAGTTGTCTTAACTTGAAACACGAACGTGGTGTAACAACTTATTAATCAATTCATACCGCCACGAATTGGAAGCCCTCCCCCGATGAGCAACACGTATTTGCTTGCGTTTCTGTGGATCAGCCTGCTGTTTTTACCTATGTGTGTTCCGTTCGAAGCTGAGGCCTCAGAAACCGACAGTAGAATGCGCAGGGTTTATGCCGTTCTAGCAGGCCCGCAGGCTGACTATCGAACGCAGGGAAAGGCTCGGCTTGGGGCATCGTCCTGGATCGTTTCTATGATGCAGAAACGTGGATTTCTTTGGTTTGACCTAGACTCGATGACTCTGCGCCTCGACAATCGTGGCTTTGATGGAATAAGCAACCTCGACTACGCCGAATGCGCCTATGTTGGGACGGCTGTTCGACTATGCGCGCGTCAGTTTGCGATGCAGCAGTTCCTGATTCAGGATCGGTTCACTGTGACACGGCATTTCCTTGATGAAGCAATTCAACTAGCAGGATTCAACAATGCCCCATACGGTCCGACTCGATCCGGTTACGTGTACACCGCTGATTTGACGGATAGTGCCTCGTTGCCGGAGATATGGATCGGTGCCGCTCAACGGCCAGGAGTTGACTCTGTTTTGTTTCTGCAGGACAAGAGCGGCAAGAAGTACTACACTGCCGCGTGGGATTTTCCAACGGTCCACAGAACACCCCTCCGAGACGGGTCGAAAGATAATCATCTCTCAAATCATCCACCCGTCTGGAATGGCCGCCGATGGTACACGATGCTTAATCGCTCGCCACAACCGAGTGCTCTGTTCAGCTTTCTCCCGGGTGATACATCCTTTGTGCGCATCGACAGTATGGCCATCAACGGCGTTAAACGGAAGCTCTCACCGGAGCGAATGACGCGAATGTGGTCTGACAGTGTCTTCTACCAAGACTCCACCGGCTTCTTTGCAATGATGGTAGGCGACTCAATGACGACACCATCATTGCCATTTCAGCCACATTCCTTTCGAATACAGAACGAATGGTTCTATGTCTTTCGCTTTGACAGCGATTCCGTTCGAGTCGCCTTTACCGATCGAAATCGCTGGCCGCAATGGATCCGATGGAGTATTCATCCCGACTTTCAAACCATCCACCTTCAGTCCTGGCGTGACAACTTCCCAGCACAGTATGTATACGGAGATCTCGGAGTTTCGCTTGGTCACAGCTTTTACCTGTCCGATCTGATCACCTCACCGTCGCATCCCTATCCGTTTGCCTTGACCTCTCTCGTCGGGCAGGATTCAACGTTTCCGGCATATCAGGGAATGTTGGCCACGTGGCGAGATGGAGAGGGCCGGCCCATGGTGGTCTCGGATCAGGGATGTGTCACACGCGTGGTACGGCCCGGTTTCGGATACATAACCCATCCATTACTGTTCCATGACGAGCTCAAGGGCAGCGTCAAGGAAATTTACCTGTCGACATTTCGATACGGGGCCCTTCCATGGTATGGCATCCGCCGTCCACAGGCGTGGCGTGCCGACGATGGCGATACTCTGGTGCATGCCGGCGCTGTGGTGCGGCGTCTGCGACGTGGGGGAGACATGCTCGACACGCTGGCTCCGGTGTCGGCGCAGGCATGGTGCCGCCTGGATGCCAACCGCTGGGCATTTGCCGATCACCGGTCGGTGACTATTGTTG
>VEQR01000009.1 GCA_018883125.1 Candidatus Kapaibacterium sp. | reverse complement strand
GTTACTCGGCAAGCATTTCCAAAAGTATTGGTAGCCAAAGACCCTCGTTGATCGACCCAATACGCTTGGTCAGCCGGACCTTATCAACTGACCGTAGCTGATCAAGCAGGATTCGACCACGCTTTCGCTGCAAGGTCACCTCTGGTCGACAAGCAAGGGGCTGACCCTTGGTTGTTACCGGAGCAATGATGACTCGCGGAAGTGCCGAATTCATGTCCGTCGGAGAGATGATAACGGCTGGCCACGTCTTCCTGATCTCGCTGCCAATGGTCGGATCAAGATTTACCCAGTACACGTCGCCCCTGGAATAGGGTTGCCTCACTCCCATACCCACTCCGTTGTATCCTCGTCTGGCGGGATGGAGTTCAGCACGGATTCGTCGGCAACTGGTGACTCAAACCATCCCTGACGAGGCGACCGTTGGGCGGTGATGACAATCGACTGATCAACGACTTCGATGTTCACGATGTCTTTCATGGAACACTCCTTCAAAAATGATGCTGGTATGATGATGCCTCGGCTGTTGCCGATCTTCCGTAATGAGCATTTCATGAGCTGTTCCGTGACTTCGAACTAGTGAGATTTTCAAAAGTAGTAACAATGTTCCAACGTTATCCTAACTGGCATTGTATGATTGGCTACGACGACGGGCCTCACGACATGGGTCGGTGGATTCCCGCATTCGCGGGAATGACGGGGTACGGGCGTCACCCCGGCGAAAGCCGGGGTCCATGGGTCATGACGATACGGATCGATGGATTCCCGCATTCGCGGGAATGACGGGGTTGCGCATGGATTCCCGCGTTCACGGGAATGACGGGGTTGCGCATGGATTCCCGCGTTCACGGGAATGACGGGGTTGCGCATGGATTCCCGCGTTCGCGGGAATGACAATACCTTCGGGCGAGACTGCGTCTCGCCCCTACACGTTCATCCGTCACTCCGTACCTCCGTCACTCCGTCCCTCCGTACCTCCCTACCTCAACACCTTCCCCCTCAGCCACTTCCCCACCGGGCGTTCATACGCAAAGTGCAGAACAAGGGCTGCCACGTTCATGATGACGTAGGCCACACAGGCAGCGGCAACGAAGTGCAGGCCCCATTGCTCGAGGTTCCACTGCAGGTCCATTCCGATGTTGCGGCTTGGGCCAAGGGGCATGAACTGGATGAGGTAGAGGGCGAAGGAACATTCGCCGAGGAGAACTGCTGGGCGCGTTGACAGCAGGCGCGATGCATAGCCCCCTGCATGGAGTCCGGCAATAACAACGGCGGCGCAGAGCGCGAGTCCGTTCAGAGCAATGGTGCCAAGCTTGTGGTTGCCCGCCATGGTTGGACCACCAAGTGCCACAATGGCGTTGATGCATACGATGTAGAGAACCGTACCGATGCCGACCAGGAGATCGCCCTTGCCGGTGATGCGATCACGGTAATGGGCCATAATGCTGGCAGCCAGCATGCCTGAGACGAAATCTCCGAGTCGACCAAACACGGTGTAGGTGAGGACGTTCGGGTCCCAGTTTCCGGTGACGAAGTAGGCGATCTCGCGGTAATACTCGGCAATGCCTCGACCAGAGGCCACCGCTAGTGCCCAGAGGACAACGCCGATGATAATGGTTGTTGCCGCCGCTCGCACCGCGGTGCGGTGAGCAAGACGCCGCACAAGATCGGTTTGAAACTTGCTCAGGTAGTAGATCAGCACGGGTGCAACGATGTAAAAGCTCTCCTCCAAAGTGAGCGTCCACATCGGCGCGTTCAACGTCATGCGGTAATACGGATGCCACCCATGCAGCAGCGTCAGGTGCAGTCCAACGTCAAGGGGCGAAACACTGCCGAGAAGTGAGAGCGTTGAGAGGACCACAACGAGCATCGTTACAGGATAGATGCGGACAAGTCGACGCTTGATGTAGGCCCACCAGGAGAACATCCCGGCAACAAGTGATTCGGCATACAGATGTTGAAAGAGATATCCGGAGAGCGCAAAGAAAATGTTCACGCCCGTCCACCCATAGCGCAGCGGCGCCGGCACAACGTCGTGATGCGGACCGATCATGTGTCCGATAAAGACGATGCCGGCGGCAACGGCTCTCACGCCGGTGAGTGCCGGGATGTGCGCTTTCTGCATCGACGAAGTTACGAGGTGCGGTCGAGCTGTCGATACACCATCGATAAACGATGATTCGATCTCAGAAGGGGCTCGTTCCGGCGGAAGAAGTCCCAGTACATGGCATTGAAGGGGCATGCCCCCTGACCGGTCTTCTTTTTGGCATCAAAGGCGCAGCCCTTACACGAATCGCTCATACGGTTGATGTATGCAGCGCTGGAGACGTAGGGCTTGGTTGCCAGGAAGCCCCCATCGGCATACTGACTCATGCCAAGAGTATTGGGTAACTCCACCCATTCAAAGGCGTCGATATAAATGCCGAGATACCATTCATGCACTGCCTTCGGGTCGAGTCCGGCAAGCAGCGCATAGTTACCGATGATCATGAGCCGCTGAATATGATGCGCATAGGCCATGTCCAGCGACTGACCAATGGCAAGAGAAAGACATCGCATATCGGTGTCGCCGGTCCAGAACCATTCGGGAAGGGGCTTGGTATGACCAAAGAAGTTCTGATCCACATAGTCGGGCATGCGTGCCCAGTACACCCCACGGACATACTCGCGCCAACCGAGGATCTGACGGATGAAGCCCTCGACGTGGTTGATGTCGATACCACCTTGGTGATAGACCTGCTCCACACGGCGGATGACTTCCAGCGGCGAGATCATCTTGACGTTCAGGGCAAAGGACAGCAGCGAATGGAACAACCGGCGTGAATCATGATGCATGGCATCCTGATACGTTCCGAAGTAACGAAGTCCTGTTGCAAGAAAGTCATCGAGCTGTTGCAACGCCTCTCGCCGATCGATCGGCCAGCGGAAATCCTCCGCGTGGGCGTTTCCCATGGTCGCAACACTAGCCTGTTGGATCTGCTGCCAAATCTCGGCGTGATCATGATGCGGACGCATATCTGCGGGTTCGGCAGGAGCCCCCTTCCAGGCACCGCGGTTTTCATCGTCGTAGTTCCACTCTCCGCCAAGGGGCTCTCCGTCCGATGTGAGAAGGACGTTGTGCTTTCGGCGCATCATGCGGTAGAAGCGCTCCATCAGCCAACGCTTGCTGTCGGCAAAGAACTCTGCAACATCACTACGCTCGGTAAGGAAGTGCTCGCTGGAGACACACCGGACCGGGAGGTGAAGGTACTCTGCGGCGGTGCGTAGAACCTCGTCAACACGATACTCGTCGGGCTCTTGATACGCGAACGATGCCGCACCCACCTGCTCGACCACGCGCTTGATATTGCCGAGAAGGTCCTGTTGGTTCTCAGGGTCGATGATCGTAACGTATGATACAGTATGGCCCGTGCTTCGCAGCACATCAGCAAAGCGCCGCATGGCAGCAAAGATGGCGATGACCTTCTGGGCGTGGTGGCGGACGTAATCGGTTTCGGACCGAACCTCCATCATCACATACACTACTGACGCATCGACCGATGAAAACCATGAGTGGTTTTCATTGAGCTGGTCGCCGAGGATCAGGCGGACTTCGGTCATCGCTTCTCACCAAGCCAATAGGAAGCGTAGCGCCCATGCGGGTCGTAGGTCTGCTGCTGATGTTCGATGCTGAATCGACGTCCACCGCGTGGGTCAGCCCCCTGTCCGGCAATGTAGCGCCAGTTACCCTCGTTGGATGCCGGATCGTAATCAATGAGATGTTTCGCAAACCACCACTCGCCCCATTGCCACGGACACTGCAGTTCGTGGATGAGATAGCTCGCTGCGATCTGCCGCATCCGGTTGCTCATCCAGCCGGTGCGTGCCAGTTCGATCATTGCCGCGTCAACAAAGCGGCAGCCCGTAGCCCCCTGACACCAAACGTGGAAGGGTGCGTTGGTGGTACGGGGCTCGGCATCCAGCGAAACAGATTTCTCCGTCATTGCGCGGAAGGCAAAGAAGTCGCGCCAGACGAGCTCAAACCAGAGCCAGTAGGTTCCGTCATTCGCTCCATGCTCGCGCTCGTATTGTCGCACACTCTCGGCGATGGTCCGCGCAGAGATGATGCCGAGCGCCAACCACGGAGAGAACTTACTCGAGAACTCCGTGCCAATGACTCCGTTGCGTGTGGCCTTGTAGGAATCAATGCGCTGCGACTTTAGATACTGCGTCAGATGCGCAAGAGCAGCATGCTCGCTCGGCGCAAACGCCACATCATGGAACGGGAAGGCACTTCGCTCATCAGCCTCGGGCAACGCTATTCCTAACTCGGCAGGCGTCGGCACATCAGCGCACACCATTCCCTCCGGTAGAGGCGGCACGCTCTCGGGCGCGGAAATAGGCACACACCATTTCGTAGCATGCCGCTCGAGATCTCTCCGGAACGAGGTGAATACACCGGGCAGTCGATCGAGCGACGTCGGAAGATCATCGACATGGTAGAGCGTTTCCGATTGACGATAAAGGTGCTGCACCTCGGGTGAAGGGGGCTGCACACGAAACAACAGATCAGACCCGCGCTCGCGAAGCGATCGCTGCAGCGAAGCAAGAGAACCCAGCAGAAATGATGCTCTGTGGGGTCCTATGTGAGCAGATGGATCCCAGTCGTATACCGGCACAAGATGCTCAGCCCCTTTACATGCCTGCACAAGACGCGGATTGTCGGAAAGACGCTGGGTGCGTCCGACGTGGAACTCATTGAGCATTGCCCGGACCCTTTCGATTACGTCGGCATGCGTCGGAACAGTACTTGACCTCGTTCCATACGCGCTCCCACTTCTTGCGCCAGGTGAACGGACGCTGACAATGGGCGCAGATCTTGGTGTCCAGCTGATGTTTCTTGATCATTGTCATGAATTGCGGAAACATTCGCACCCTAGATTGCGTTCCGCTGAACACGATACGGAGGTATGGGATGCTCGTTTACGCAACACTGTTTGTCATGGCTGCGCTCACCAGTGTAATGGCCCCGGCGCAGGATCTTCGCAACGACATGTTCGGCGTGCGCCGGGCAGGCCACGAGCCGCGCGTCAGCAAGCGCTCAGAGGTCACGCAGGTGGAAGATCGCTTGCGTCCATTCTTCCATGGTGTTGCCAGTGGTGACCCGCTTACCGACCGCGTGATCATTTGGACGCGCGTAACGCCCCAAAACGGAGAAGAGAGTATTGATGTTCAGTGGCGCGTTGCCACAGACACTGCGCTCACAACCATCATCCGACAGGGGGCTAGTGTTGCCCGCGCCGATCGTGACTATACGGTCAAGGTGGACGTGGACGGTCTGACTTCCGGTACGGTCTACTACTACGGATTCGTTGCCTATGGACGTGCCTCACTGACGGGCCGCACGAAGACTCTGCGCACAGGCACTGTTGACCACGCAAAGTTGGCCGTTGTCTCGTGCTCGAACTACCCCGCCGGATACTTCACCTCATACGGTTTTATCGCAGATCGAAATGACCTTGACGCGGTACTCCATCTCGGTGATTACATCTACGAATATGATGCCGATACGTCCTCCTTCGGCGGGCAAACGGGCGCACGTCTCGGCAGGCGCCATACACCAGACGCAGAACTCGTCAAGCTCAGCGACTATCGCACGAGGTACAGCCAGTATCGATTGGACGCCGATCTGCGTCGAATGCACCAGCAGCACCCGATGATCCATGTGTGGGACGATCATGAGTCCGCCAACGATTCCTACACGGACGGCGCGCAGAACCACCAGGATAACGAGGGTGACTGGAATACGCGAAAGGCCGTTTCGCGCCAAGCCTGCTACGAGTGGATGCCCACACGCGAGTCCGGCGATGGCCGAATCTATCGTCGCTTTGTGATCGGTGACCTTGTGGACGTTTCCATGCTCGACACACGTCTGGAGGGCCGGGATAAACAGATCGAAGAAGTTGGACCATCAGCATCGCAGGCCGCGAAGGATGCCCTGAATGATGCCAACCGCAAGATCATGTCATCCACGCAGTATGCATGGCTTACCGAGAACCTTACGTCGAGCTCTGCGCGCTGGAAGCTTCTTGGCAATCAGGTCATCTATTCGCCGATCAACGTCACGCCGATCGATACGGCGTATCTCTTCACCTCCATCGGCCCCCTGTTCTCGGCCATCCTGCGGCCTCAGCTGCAAACCCTGCAGACGGTGTTTGAGCAGGCGTTCTACGGAGATGTGTGGAGCAACTATCCGGCCCAGCGAAGACAGCTAAGTACGCTGCTGCGCGCAAGGTCCGTTGAGAATGTTGTTGTGGTAACCGGCGACTTCCATTCAACATTCTGCTTGGAAGTGCCAGTGGAGAATGGTGAGAAGATCAAACCTGTTGCTGTGGAGTTCATCACGCCAAGCGTGACATCGTCCAACTTCGACGAGAACTTCTCTTCCGTTGCCGGACTCAGTGCCATTCAGCCGCAGCTGCTCAAGACCGTTGATACAACACTCACACAACGCAACGGACATCTGAAGTGGAGTAACATCACCGACCATGGATACATGATCGTCTCGTTCTTCCCCGACTCTGTGCAGAGCGACTGGTTCTTTATCAAGAGCCTCACCGAGCGTCCCACAGCGCAACGCTGGGAACGAGGCTATCGAAGCCTGTCGGGCACGAACCAGCTGCAACGCGCATCGTTATCCGCACCGAGCAAGAGCGAGCAAGATGTTCCCGCACCGAACGACCCGCCTGTTATTACGTCAGTGCCGAATGACGTCCAGCCTCGGGCGACCGCGATCACGATCCTCAGCTGCGGTCCCAACCCTGCGCGGGATGCCTACGCGATATCCTACGTCGTTGCCCAACCATCAAGGATCACGGTAACACTCCGCGACGTCCGCGGCACTGTTGTTTGGAGGAGCGATGCTGCTGTGGAGCATGGCCTGAACAGCCTTGTCATCAGCACGGCAGAGCTGGCCTCCGGCAGGTATCGTCTGGAAGTAACCGATGGCCTAACCAGCGCCGGCGTTGATCTGATCCGTCAGAAATGATCAGAGGTCAGGGGGCTATGCATCGCCCCCTCAGAGTGAGTTCGTAACTTCTTGCATGAAGTTCACCCTCACAAAACAGATTCTCTTGGGCGTTGCATTGGGCATTGCCATTGGATATGCGGCTCCGGAGTTCGGCACCAGCATTAGCTGGCTACGTGACGTATTCCTGCATCTCATCAAGGTCATCATCGCCCCGTTGGTCTTTGCAACCGTCGTCACCGGTATTGCGGGCGGAGGCCACGCCGGCGGCGTTGGCCGTCTGGGAGCAAAGTCGCTCTTCTACTTTGAAGTGGTCACAACGCTGGCACTGTTTATCGGCCTTGCGGTTGTGAATCTTACCCAGCCCGGTGTTGGCATAACACTCGTCGGCGATCCCGGCACGCTTGGCAGTGTGGCGACGAATCATCCGAAGTCGCTTATCGAGACGGTCGTTCACATCTTCCCGACCAGTATCATTGAGTCCATGGCAAAGGGTGACGTGCTACAGATTGTTACCTTTTCGGTGATCTTTGCTCTGGCTCTCACGCGCGTTGGCGACCATGCGCGTCCGATCCTTGCGTGGTGCGAGTCGCTGGCGCAGACGATGTTCGCCTTTACCAATCTGATCATGCGATTCGCGCCCATCGGCATTGGTGCTGCCATGGCCTCGACGATTGGACATCAGGGGTTAGGGATCCTCGGATCACTTGGACTGCTCATCGGTTCCCTTTACGCGGCGCTACTTCTCTTTGTGGTGCTTGTGCTTGGCTCTGTGGTGCTGATCGCACGCGTGCCACTTCGCCCCTTCCTCAAGGCTGTTCGGGAACCATTCACGTTGGCATTTGTGACAACATCCAGCGAAAGTGCCCTGCCGATGGCGATGGAACGAATGGAACAGTTCGGCGTGCCAAAGCACATCGTCGGTTTTGTGATGCCGGCAGGATACACCTTCAACCTCGATGGGACAACGCTGTATCTGTCCATGGCGAGTGTGTTCGTGATGCAGGCCGTAGCGTCAACCGTACCAGGATTTACGTTCACCATCGGACAGCAGATCACCATGATGCTGGCACTGATGATCACCTCGAAGGGCGTTGCCGCTGTACCGCGGGCATCGCTGGTGATTCTCTTGGCAACGCTATCGACGTTTCTTCCCGACAACCTCAAACACTATGGTCCGATCGCCGTTGCAATGATCTTCGGCGTCGACGAATTCATGGACATGGCCCGCACAAGCGTCAACCTGCTTGGAAACTGTCTCGCAACCGTCGTAATGGCCCGTTGGGAAGGGGCTTTCGATGAAGAGAAGGCCCGCCGATACGGTACTGACGCGGCTTAGCGTCAGCGGCACAGACCGCACTTAGTGGACAACCGTGAAGCTTGTTGTGGCCGCGCCATTCGTAACAAAGTAGGTTCCCGTTGGCCACGTTGAGACGTCAAGTGTCGATGACGCAGAACCATCAAGGTTAACCGCTGACACCGTGGCGCCGAAGATGTCCACTATCCGCAGCTGACCGGACCGCACACCGGTAAACCTGACGGCGTCCGATGCCGGTATCGGGGCAACGGCGATGTGATCTGCCGTGCCGACTTCGTCGTCTACACCTGTCGTCTCGTCGGGGAACCGGACATGGTAGCGCGTCCACGTCTCTGAGCACCAGTGCGCAAGGATCTCATTTTCCGTTCCACCGAGTGGACGGACAATAAGCGCGTCGCCCTCCATGTACTCGGCTGTGGTGATGAGTTCTCCCGTTCCATAGCCATTATAGACTGCCTGACATACGGCATCGTGCGTGGAGATGAATCGGTTGCCACTCGTAACGGGCCGACTCAGATCGTCTACCCGTGCAGCGGCCGTTGCACCCTGAGCAACGCCCCCTGCCCAGTGATCCTTCTTCTCGTATCGGCCGACCATGATCTTGAGTGTTTCCCAGCATCGGCAGACGGGAGAGGAGAGAGCCTCTCCTTGTGGAACACCAAGAAAACGCTGTGCCTTACCGATTTCATCGCACTGCTCGCGTCCTTCGAAGATCAGGTTCCGCCCAGGAAAGCACTCAGCCGAAGGCCCCTTATCCTTCTGATCCCAGTCCGTCTTACCGTGACGGTACATGAACACCAGACCGCCCTTGCGCATCTCTTTCATCACCTCGCGATAGCCCATTCGGCCGTCTCGCTGCGACTCATACGCGCCGATATCAATCTTACGTCCAACCAGTCGCGGATTGCCAATGACGTCGTGCTGACGGTGGTTCACGTAGGCGTCAAGGTATCCGCCGTCGCGACCAATAGATCCCGGAAGCTGATGAAGACCGTCATCATCGGTGCCGTAAATATTGTCCTCGCCATCTAGGTCATTCGGACTCACAAAGTCCGGCTCGAACTGCCAGAATCCATAATCGACGTCCCGCTCGATAACATTGGACCTTCCAACAAGCTTACTCGAATCGCCCTCTGGCTTGAGTTGCAAAACGTGTGAGGTAGAATCCTCATCACCATTCCACATCAGGCAGTTTTGGATCATTCCTGAGTAGAGTGCCGTTGACTTACCACCGATACGGTTGTCACCTGTCAGGTAGTTCTTGTAGAACGTAATGTTGTTTACGTACAAATCTGAGCTGTCGGCGCCGATTGCACCACCTGAGATAGCTGCTTTGTTGCCTGAGAACACCGACGATACGATCTGAGACGTTCCCGGCGATCCCGAGATGTAAAGTCCACCGCCACGATTCGCAACACAGTTCACAAAGAAGGACTGAGCAATGAACGGTCCCCACTGCCTGCTCCATGCGGGGCTTGTGATATCAGAGTTTATGTACACTGCACCACCATCGCCGTCGGACGTACAGTTTTCAAACACGCAATACTCTATCTGAATGCGTCCACCGCCGATCATGCGGATTGCCGCCCCATTACCCTTCGATGAACAATCACGAAAATGCGTGTTGAAGATTCTCGGAGAACCGCCATTGATGACAATGGCGCTGGTTTGGGTACCCTTCAGCAGAAATCCGTCGATACGCGTAATGGAGTCACACTGATTGAGGGTGAAGATGCTCGCCCCCTTATCGGAATTCAACACCGTACGATTGCGATACCAGTCCCGCTGCTCGCGAATCGTCTCGGTTCCCTTAAAGCCACCATACAGGCGCAGGCCATTGATGATCTGAATCCCGGAAGGGGCGATGTCGTAGGTGCCCTGTGACACCCAGATCTCGTCACCCGACTTGCCGACCGTTGTGGCGGCGTCGATGCTGCGATAGGCCGAGGACCAGCTCTTTCCATTGCCACCTGCTGTGGCAGATGACGCAACGTAGAGTGTATCTGCCGCGCAGGTGATCGTAGCAAAGAGCAGCGCGATGGTAAAGGGGCGAAGCATCACAGGAATCCTCAAGGAATGGTCACAATCGATCGGATGCGCCATTGCGCTCCGATGCGAACCGCATGAAAATAGCTACCTGAAGGCGCCGAAGCACGAAGAAACGACCGTCCGCGAACGTCAAAAAGCACCTCGTCATCAACTCGATCAAAGAACTCCGAATCACCTTCGGGGTTACCATTGGCCACCGAGCTTACAAGCTTCTTGACGCACCAAGCACCGTTGGCCGTGCTGAAGACAAACCAGCCGGGCATCGTGGCACAGGCCAGGATCGGTGCTGCCGAGCGCATCTCTACCGGTTGAACAACCCACGTATCGGGACGTACCATCAGGGCCGGACCCGTGCGTCCGTCGGGTTGACGTGCCCAAGCGACGACTTCAGCTCCGCTTGGGTCGATCGAGGTGAGAAACTCCACGCCTGCATCAATATCTGCCCACGTCGTGCCGGCATCAGTGCTCACGAATAACCGGCGGCCGAGATTGAGAATAACTGAACCACCAATTGTGGAGATGGATCGGTAGGACAAGAGCCTGGCGCGCGTGTCTCCCGCCACGAGGCGGTCGAAATAGTATGGGTTGCCATCGAGATCGAAGGCATCGGCGGTGAACTGTCCCTCGGGTTCGGGCGAGGACACCGACTGCAGCTTAATGACAAGGATCGTATCTCCAACCACGGTCATCCCCAACCCGATCTCATCAGGAACGAGGACGCGGAATAGAGAGTCATCCGGCCTTCGAACTTCGATTCCCCGCGCCGTTTGCATGTAGATCCTTCCTCCGATGGAAACGACCTCATATCCCGGTCGCTGTTGGATCATTCGCTGAGATGGATAGGACACTATGCCGCTTTCTGTGGTCAGCCACACGTCGTTTGCCACGCGCCGCAGAACCTGATGAAGGGCTGGCGCTATGCGGACGACTGACGTGTCGCATGTTGCCGGACCGGGAACTATCGTGCTGATGCAGGGGGCACTCGTTTCGTCACGCGTGACGTAATGATCCGCCACAATTACATTGGGACCTGACACCATGCAGAATGGACCACGGCTCTGGCTTCCCGAGATCGCCTCCACCGTGCGCCATCGCTCTTGGAACGCAGAATCCCTCGATGATCGTAGTTCATCGACGCGTCCATCGATACGCTGCACAAAGATTGCCGAGGGCGAGGCGATACATTTGACCACATCGGAGTTCGTATAGAGCCGAGGCGTTGCCGGACATAGCGTTACGGCGGTCGTTGTGATGTCCGGTGCGAACTCCACACCGCCCCTTGCCACTCGGGCAGCCATCGTTCCGTTGATCGTCAGGGACGGCAGCCTGTCGGTAAAGGCCTGCACGGGGCGCACACGTCCTTGATGATCAAGATACGTCCCTTCGGATGTCTGATACACAAAGGCATTCCCATCGCCGACCTTCCCATCGAGGATCTCGGGACGAAGCACAGTCGTCCATTCCAAGGGAGACGTCAAAGCGCCACCGCGGATGACTTCGCACATCGTGGAGCTGATGCCGCGATCGATAATGATCACCGAATCACCGCATTGTCGAACCATGGCAGCCGGAGAGTTGCGGACTCTGGTCATGTACATCACATTCGCCGGCTCACCTGTTGGACCGATCACTTCGATCGCCATCGGGTCAGCCATATCACTTGAGCTGAAGAGCATCCAGCCCCATGCTCCGCCAAGAAATCGTCCCGCTACATTCAACGCAACACTGTCCTGCCAGACCGGTACTGCATCAACGGCACGCGATGTTCTGAACATCCACCATGATGTATCGGACGGTGTTTGTCTCTTCGCAACAACCGTCAGTCGGTCGCCGGCCTCAACAACCGCTGCTGGGCCACACCGGTAGAGTTCCGGCAGGGCCTGCCAGGTTGTCGATCTCCAGTACACGGTGGTCAGATCTATCAGCCATGTCACTCCAACCGACGTGGGAACAATCGTTACGTCTTGATTGAATCCCGTCGTGATCGGCAGTCGCTGGACCTCCTGAGCGACACCCCGGAGCACCACCAGCTGCAACAGGCAATACGTCAGAACGGCACGGTTGATCATAGTTCGGGTGAGCATTGAGGCGCAAAATCAGAAAGGGGCGACTCGTTTCCGAATCGCCCCTTCATCTTGACGTCATGTATCGACGGTAATCAGTCCTGCGCAATGCGTGTTGAACGGCGCACTGGCTTGCGAGGAACAACTTCTTCCGGCTCTACCTGCGGGATGATCGCCTCAGGTCCGAAGATGTTGCCAACGTCCGATGCAACGAGCATCGACTGATACGCGCGCAGACCCGTACCGGCTGGGATGAGCTGACCAAGGATGATGTTTTCCTTCAGACCCAGGAGCTTGTCCATCTTCGCTGCAGCCGAAGCATCGGCGAGAACGCGAGTTGTTTCCTGGAATGAAGCAGCGGACAGCCACGATTCTGTTGTTAGCGATGCCTGTGTGATACCAAGCAGCAACGGTTCACCGATGGCCGGCTCTGCTGTGCGGCTCTTCGCCCCCTGCTTGTCGTTCTTCTTCAGGTCGGCATTGATCTCGCGTACAACACGCTTGTCGATGATCTGACCGTATTTCAGCTTTGAGTCTCCCGGATCAGTAACAACCACGCAGCCCTTGAGACGGTCGTTCTCATCGCCGAAGCGCATCCGATCCACCTGATCGCCTTCAAGGAACGGAGAGTCTCCCGAATCGGTGACGCGGACCTTTTGGAGCATCTGGCGAACGATCACCTCGATATGCTTGTCATTGATCTTCACACCCTGCATGCGGTACACTTCCTGGATTTCATTCACCAGGTAGGCCTGCACTTCGTTGATACCCTTAATGTGAAGGATGTCGTGCGGGTTGATGGCGCCTTCCGTCAGACGGTCACCGGCGCGCACAAGGTCTCCCTCCTGCACAAGAACGTGACGTCCGATCGGCACCGAGTATTCGCGCTTGAGAAGTCCGTCGAGCGACGTAGTTGCGATCACGCGTGAACCACGCTTAGGCTTTTCGATCGAGATGATACCATCGATCTCGGTGACTGCGGAAGGGGCTTGTGGAGCGCGCGCTTCGAAGAGTTCCGTAACGCGTGGCAGACCGCCCGTGATGTCGCGCAGACGTCCGAGGTCTCGCGGCATCTTTACCAGCTTCGTACCGATCGTTACCACATCACCGTCATCCACCACGATCTGAGCGCGCGATGGGATGATGTAGGACTGGATGAGCACTCCGTCATCATCAACGATTTCGATGGCCGGACTCTTCGTCCGGTCACGAGAATCGATAACGATCTTCGTCGTGTGGCCTGTCTGTTCGTCGATCGCTTCCTTGAAGGTGAGGTTCGGTACGAGATCGCGATAGCGAGCACGTCCGGCCTTTTCGGTAATGATCACCGAGTTGTACGGATCCCAGTCGTAAAGGATCTCGCCCTTCTTGACCATTTGACCATCCTTGACCTTCAGCTCTGCACCATAGACAACGTCGTACTTGGTCACAACGCGATTCGAACCGGGTTCAACGATGTTGATGACACCGGCGCGCGACACCACAACATCGATGTCTTCGCTTTCGCCCGGGTAATTCACCGTGCGGATCGCATCGAACTGGATAAGACCGTCGAATTTTGCAAGCACAAGGCTCTGGCTCATCGACAACGATGCCGTACCACCGGTGTGGAACGTGCGCAGCGTCAGCTGTGTACCTGGCTCACCGATCGACTGTGAAGCGATCGTACCGACGGCCTCACCGGTATCTACCAGCTGACCCGTAGCCATGTTTCGTCCGTAACAGCGAGCACACACACCGCGACGTGATTCGCAGGTGAGTACGCTGCGGATCATCACCGCTTCGATCGGGCTGTGCTCGATCTTTTCGGAAACGTCCTCATCGATCATCTCACCCTTCTTGCAATACACTTCGGCAGTGAGCGGATCCACCACGTCCACCAGCGACGTGCGGCCGAGAATGCGTTCCTTCAATGGCTCCTTCACGTCTTCGCCATCTTTCAATGCGCGCATTTCCACACCACGGATCGTACCGCAGTCGTCCTCGGAGATCACCACATCCTGCGCAACGTCGTGAAGACGACGCGTCAGGTAGCCGGCGTCGGCCGTCTTCAAAGCCGTATCGGCAAGACCCTTACGGGCACCGTGCGTGGAGATGAAATACTCGAGGATCGTGAGACCTTCTTTGAAGTTCGAGATGATCGGGTTTTCGATCAGCTCGGCAGACGATGCAGCAGCCGTCTTCTGAGGCTTGGCCATCAGACCGCGCATACCGGCAAGCTGACGGATCTGCTCCTTGGAGCCCCGTGCCTGCGAGTCGAGCATCATGAAGAAGGTATTGAATCCGTCCTTGTTCGATGCAAGCTCGTTGTAGAGCTTGTCAGCAACTCGGTTCGTGGCAGTTGACCACGTATCGATGATCTTGTTGTAGCGCTCGCCTTCGGTGATAACACCGGAGTGATAATAGTCTTCGATCTTATCGACTTCCTTCTGGGCCTTGTCGATGATCGTGACCTTCTCGGCCGGAACGACCACGTCTGCGATCGACACCGACAAACCGCCGCGTGTAGCGGTCATGAAGCCCGCTTCCTTGAGCTTATCGAGGAACTCCACGGTCTTGGCAAGCCCCGCCTTGCGGAAACAGTCAGCGATAACCTGACGCAGACGCTTCTTACCGAGCATTTCGTTCATATACCCCAGCTCGAACGGCACGATCTTGTTGAAGATCACGCGTCCAGCCGTTGTTTCCATCAGCTTGCCATCAATGCGAACCTTGATCTTGGCATGCAGTGCGATTCGGCTCGTGTTATAGGCGATCACCACTTCTTCTTCACCCGAGAAGATCTTTCCTTCACCCTTGACGCCGTTACGGGCCTTGGTGAGATAGTACACGCCCAAAACCATGTCCTGCGACGGAACCGCGATCGGCTCCCCGTTCTGCGTGTGCATGATGTTGTGCGCAGAAAGGATCAGCAGCAACGCTTCAAGCTGTGCTTCGTGGCTCAGCGGCACGTGAACGGCCATCTGGTCACCGTCGAAGTCAGCATTGAATGCCGTTGTCACCAACGGGTGAAGCTGAATAGCCTTGCCCTCGATCAGCTTTGGCTGGAATGCTTGGATACCAAGACGGTGAAGCGTCGGAGCGCGGTTCAGAAGAACCGGATGCCCGTCGATCACCGTATCAAGAATGTCCCATACTTCTGTGGTCTTCTTCTCTACCTGCTTCTTGGCGCTCTTCACCGTCTTGCAGTGTCCGCGCTCGATAAGCTTGCGAATGATAAGGGGCTTGAACAGCTCAACGGCCATGTCCTTTGGAAGACCGCATTCGTAGAGCTTGAGCTCCGGACCCACAACGATAACGGAACGACCGGAGTAGTCCACCCGCTTACCAAGAAGGTTCTGACGGAAGCGACCGGTCTTACCCTTGAGTGTGTCGGCCAGAGACTTCAGAGCACGCTGCGACTCGCTTCGCACGGCGCGACGTGAGTTGTCGAAGAGAGCATCGACAGACTCTTGAAGCATGCGCTTTTCATTGCGCAGGATCACCTCGGGTGCCTTGATGTCGATCAGGCGCTTGAGGCGATTGTTGCGAATGATAACGCGACGATAGAGATCGTTCAGGTCGGACGTAGCGAATCGGCCCCCTTCAAGAGGAACCAGAGGACGCAGATCCGGTGGGATTACCGGGATGATGTCAAGAACCATCCACTCCGGACGGTTCGGCTCCTTAGTTTCGGCAGTGCGGAATGCATCAAGGATGCGCAAACGCTTGAGTACGTCTGCCTTCTTGGCCTGCGACATATCCTCGCGTGCCGTTTCGCGGAGCTTGAAGTAGTCTTCATCGGCATCAACGCGACGCAGGAGCTCCTTGACCGCCTCACCGCCGATGAGGGCGATGAACTTGCGCGGATCCTCGTCGTCCATATTGCGCTCTTCGGGACGAAGGTTTGACAACACCTCAAGGTATTGCTCCTCCGTCAGAAGATCCTTCGTCTGAAGACCCGTTGAGCCCGGCTGAACGACAACGTACGACTCGTAGTACACGATCCGCTCGACGTCCTTCGTTGGCATACCGATCACACCGGCGATCTTGCTCGGAAGCGACCGCAAGAACCAGATGTGCACAACCGGCACGGCAAGCATGATGTGACCCATACGCTCGCGACGTACGCTCTTTTGCGTGACTTCAACGCCGCAACGGTCGCAGACAATGCCTTTGTATCGGATGCGCTTGTACTTGCCGCAGGCGCATTCCCAGTCACGGATCGGACCAAAGATCTTTTCACAGAAAAGACCGTCCTTTTCCGGACGGAAAGAGCGGTAGTTGATCGTCTCCGGCTTGGTGACCTCACCGTGAGAGCGATTCAGAATGTCATCCGGCGATGAAATGCGAATGGTGATAGAACCATAACCGCGCTTCGGGATGTTTTGGAATTGCATCGTAGCTCCGAGCGAAAATTCCGTGGTTTCAATAGTTAAGAGAGTGACCGGATGCCAAGCTTAGTCGAGCTTGATGTCCAGACAGAGACCTTGCAATTCACGGATGAGAACGTTGAACGACTCCGGAATTCCCGGCGTCGGTAGGTTCTCGCCCTTGACAAGCGTCTCGTACATCTTGGCGCGACCCTGAACGTCGTCAGACTTCAGCGTCAGCATTTCCTGCAGCGTATGAGCGGCACCGTAAGCCTCGAGAGCCCACACTTCCATCTCCCCGAGACGCTGACCGCCGAACTGGGCTTTACCGCCAAGGGGCTGTTGCGTGATGAGCGAGTATGGTCCGATTGAACGTGCGTGGATCTTATCCTCAACAAGGTGAGAAAGCTTCATCATGTAGATGATGCCCACGGTGACCTCGTTTTCGAATGCTTCTCCGGAACGTCCATCATAAAGAACCGTCTTACCGGTACGTGGCAGGCCTGCCTTCTCAAGGTAGTCGCCTACTTGGTCCCACGAAGCCCCGTCGAAGATCGGCGTTGCAAAGTGGATACCGAGTTCGCGTCCAGCCCAGCCAAGAGCTGTTTCATAAAGCTGTCCCAGGTTCATACGTGACGGCACGCCGAGTGGGTTCAGCACGATGTCCACCGGACGACCATTCGGGAGGAATGGCATGTCTTCAAGTGGAACGATCTTGGACACGATACCCTTGTTACCGTGACGTCCGGCCATCTTATCGCCAACCTGAAGCTTGCGCTTCTTGGCAACATAAACCTTGGCCATTTGTTGGATACCAGGTTGAAGCTCATCACCGGCAGCGATCTTGTTGCGCTCGATGCGCGCATCAAGAATGAGGTCATTGCGGCGGTTCTCGTAGTTCTCCATCAGACGACTGACAAGACTCATGATCTTCTTGTCGGCAACCCAGTCTTGATCGATACGCGTATTTGACGGCAGGAAGCTTCCTGACTCGAACTTGGCGAGCATTTCCTTCGCGGCGAACTTGCTTCCGCTACGGAAGATCACTGTATCGTTGCTTGAACGCACACCCAGGGATGTTTCACCATCAAGAATTTGTCCAAGACGCTCAATGCAGTCGATGTCGAGTGCACGCAGCGCCTGGTGTTCGCGCTTGGTAATCAGATCCTGACGCTTCTTTTCTTCGAGTCGGAATTCACTGTCGCTCGTCAGAACACGGCGGGCAAAAAGCTTGGTATTGATGACCGTGCCCTTGAGTCCCGGTGGTGCTTTCAGCGACACGTCCTTGACGTCTCCGGCCTTGTCGCCGAAGATGGCGCGTAGAAGCTTTTCTTCCGGTGTTGGATCAGTTTCACCCTTCGGTGTGATCTTTCCGATGAGGATATCGCCTTCGCGAATCTTGGCACCAATGCGCACAATGCCGCGTTCGTCGAGGTCCTTTGTCGCTTCTTCGCTGACGTTCGGGATCTCACGCGTGAACTCTTCTTCGCCGCGCTTCGTGTCACGAACCTGGAGCGTGTATTCTTCGATGTGAATGGACGTGAAGACATCTTCGGCCACCATGCGCTCGCTCAGAACGATAGCGTCTTCGAAGTTGTAACCGCGCCATGGCATGAAGGCAACCATCACGTTGCGACCAAGTGCCAGTTCGCCCTTTTCGGTCGAAGCACCGTCAATAATCGGTTGGCCCTTCTTCACACGCTGGCCCACAGCAACAATCGGCTTTTGATTAATGCTCGTGTCTTGGTTCGTGCGATAGAACTTCTGAAGGTTGTACGTCAGCGTCCGATCGCCTTCAAACGAGATCAATCGGTCATCAGCGCTGCGCTTATCATCATAAACGATGCGCACATAGTCCGCGCATACGTAGTCAACAACGCCATCATCCTCGGCAAGCACCAGCGCACGTGAATCTCGCGCAACACGTGCTTCCATGCCGGTACCAACAATCGGTGCTTCCGGACGAAGCAGCGGAACACCTTGGCGTTGCATGTTCGATCCCATGAGTGCACGGTTCGCGTCATCGTGCTCAAGGAATGGGATAAGCGAAGCTGCAGGCGAGGTGATCTGGTCAGTGCTGACCTCCATGTACTGAACTTCCGTCGGAGCAACGACCTTGTAGTCACCGCTGAGGCGCGCCTTGACAGTGTCGCCCAGGATCCGCCCCTTGTCATCTGTTGCCGTCGACGCAGGAATGATGATCTGTCCCTCTTCCTTGTCAGCCGGAAGGAATTCAAACTCCTCTGTCACAACGCCCTCGACGACCTTGCGGTACGGAGTTTCAATGAAACCGAACTTGTTCACGCGGGCATGGATGGCCAACGATGAAATAAGACCGATGTTCGGACCTTCCGGTGTCTCAATCGGACAAAGACGTCCGTAGTGCGTGTAGTGAACGTCACGTACCTCGAAGCCGGCGCGTTCGCGCGTAAGACCACCAGGTCCAAGAGCCGATGTACGGCGCTTGTGGGTGATCTCAGACAGCGGGTTCGTTTGATCCATGAACTGCGACAGCTGATTTGTTCCGAAGAACTGATTGATCACGCTGGTGATCGTCCGTGCGTTGACAAGTTCGCTTGGGGTGACGTTTTCGCTGTCACGAACCGAGAGGCGTTCCTTGATCGTCCGTGCCATACGCGTCAGACCAAGATTGAAGGTCGACTCTAGCTGCTCACCCACCGTGCGGACACGGCGGTTAGCAAGGTGGTCGATATCATCCACCGGCATCTTGGCATCACGAACATCGATAAGATACTTTACGATCGAAACGATGTCGTCCACGGTAAGCGTCGTCACGTCAAGCGGCACGAGCATGCCCAGCTTTTCATTGATGCGGTAGCGACCAACGACTCCAAGGTCGTATCGCTTCGGATTGAAGAACAGCTTTTCCAGCAGGCCCCATGCCGTATCCAGATCCGGTGGATCTGATGAGCGGAGCTGACGGTAGATCGTCTCAAGGGCATCCTCACGGGTGCGAGCGGTGTCCTTGGCGAGCGTCTTTGCAATGATCGGTTCGTCGTTTGGATTCTCGTACTTGTACACGCGAATAGATTCCACGCCGGAACCGCGAAGTACTTCGAGAAGGGGCTCATCGACAATGATGTCGCGCTGAGCAATGATCTCACCCGTTCCCATATCAACAGCATCGGCTGCGATACGGCGTCCGAGGTGCTCATCTGCCAACTTCTTCACCGGCACGTCATACGTCAGGTCAAAGAGGTTCAGAAGATCTTCATCGCTGGAATATCCGAGGGCACGCAGAAGCGTTGTTACCGGAAACTTCTTCTTCCGGTCGATATAGGCATACATCACATCATGGATGTCCGTGGTGAATTCCACCCACGAACCCTTGAACGGGATGATCCGTGCCGAGAAGATCTTCGTACCATTCGGGTGCACTGCCTCGTCAAAGAAGCAGCCGGGCGAACGGTGGAGCTGAGCGACGATAACGCGCTCTGCACCATTGATGATGAACGTGCCACGAGGCGTCATGGCCGGGATCTGACCAAGGTAAACTTCCTGGTCGATCGCTTCGATGTAGTCTTCCGATGACCGATCGGCCTTCGACGAGAGGCGCAGCTTGGCTTTGAGCGTCTTGGCGTACGTCAGCTCGCGCTCGCGGCACTCCTCTTCGGTGTACTTCGGCTTCTCGATCACGTACTCAAGAAAACTCAGCTCATAGACACCCGAGTTGTCTTCGATCGGGAAATTGCTCTCAAAGGCACGCTGCAGACCGAGGAACCGACGCTCTGCGGCGACGGCGTCTTCCTGCAAAAAATCCTGAAATGAATCGATCTGGATCCCGAGAAGATCCGGATAGGTCGATTCAGACTCGATCTTCCCGAACGAGACGCGTTGGCGCACACGTTGCAAAGGAAGCTGGTATAGCGCTGTTTCTGTGCTGAGACCATTCATGGAGAAAGCTCCTGACGGCTTGTAAAAGGTACTGTTTCGTTCTGATCATCGAAATGTCATTCGTCAGCATGACTCGTTTCGACTGTCAGAACGCCCCCTTATCGAGGGATGGCTTTACTACGACAACGCCCGAGACGGCATTTCTGCCGTCCCGGGGCTGTTAAATTTCCGCTCGTGATTACTTCAGCGTGACCTTGGCACCGGCTTCTTCAAGCTTCTTCTTGAGAGCTTCGGCATCGGCCTTTGCGATACCTTCCTTGACGATCTTTGGAGCGCCTTCAACAAGATCCTTGGCTTCCTTCAGACCAAGACCCGTGACTTCGCGAACAACCTTGATGACGTTGAGCTTCTGAGCTCCGCCCTCGGTGAGTTCAACGTCGAATTCGGTCTTCTCTTCGACAGCGGCAGCCGGAGCTGCGCCAGCAGCGGCGCCTGCGATCATCACAGGGGCTGCAGCAGAAACACCGAACTTTTCTTCAAGGGCCTTCTTGAGATCAGATGCCTCAACGAGGGTGAGGTTCCCGATCTTCTCAACGAGTTCTTCTACGATTGCTGACATTGGATTTCTCCACGAATGAATGATGAATGTTCAACGGTTGTTTGGGATGGCAAGCGCGGATGAGACATCCCGCTCGCACGGCTGCTGTTTATGCAGCCTTCTTCTTGCCGACCTCTTCGATGATCGATGCGAGGTCTCGCATGACGGCATTCAGGCTGCCAACGATACCGGAGATCGGTGCGTTGATGCTGCCCAGCATGCTGGCAATGAGTTCTTCGCGCGTTGGAAGTTCCGATACCTGCTTAAGCTGTGATGCGTCGAAGTACATGCCTTCGACTACCGCTACCTTGAGACGGGGCTTTTCGAGCTTCTCAAAGTACTGACGGATCACCTTTGCAGGAGCAACCGGATCGCTTCCACCGAGGATCATCGCCGTCTGGCCTGCCAGCTTCGTGTCTTCGATCTCGTAGCCACCGACCTCAGCAAGTGCGCGCAGCAGAAGGGTATTCTTGGCAACCCTCATGGTGACGCCCTTGGCGCGCAGGTCCTTGCGGAACGCTTGGTCCTGTGCGACGGTCATGCCGGTGAAATCCACGAAATACAGACTCGACGCATTGCGGATGTGCTCCGCGAGCTCGGCGACGACTGCCTGCTTTTGTTCTTTCGTGATCATAACGTTGTTTATTGTTTGTGTCGCCGGCACATCAACCCGTCAAAAGACAGTGTTAGAAGCGTGATGCGCCGACAGTGGCGTAATAGTTTTGGAGTTATTGATCAGCACCGACAGACTTCGCGTCGACGCGAACTGCCGGGCCCATCGTAGAGCTGAAGGTGATGCTCTTGACGTACTTGCCCTTCGATGACGCGGGCTTTGCACGGACCACGGTTCCAACGAACGACTGGAGATTTTCCAGCAGCTTGTCCGTTGTGAACGAGCACTTGCCGACGGCCGCATGGATGTTGCCTGCCTTATCGACGCGGAACTCGATCTTACCGGCCTTCACTTCAGCAACAGCCTTGGCAACGTCGAACGTCACCGTGCCGCTCTTCGGATTTGGCATCAGACCGCGAGGTCCAAGGACGCGACCCAGCTTACCGACTTCACCCATCACATCAGGTGTGGCGATGATGATGTCGATGTCTGCCCAGCCCCCTTGCAGCTTCTCGATGTAATCGGAGAAACCTGCGTAATCGGCTCCGGCATCCAGAGCTTCCTTGTCCTTCGGACCCTTAGCAATCACCAGCACACGAACGGTCTTACCCGTTCCGTGCGGCAGGGCAACCGTGCCACGGACCAGCTGGTCGGCCTTGCGGGGATCTACCCCAAGGTTCATTGATACATCAAACGACTCATCAAACTTTGCCGTAGCATTCTTCTTGACGAGTTCGACGGCCTTGGCCAGGTCATACGACTGTGTTCCGTCGAATGAAGAGGCAGCCTTCTTAAAACGCTTCCCTTGTGCCATGGAAGGATATCCTTTCGTGTTGTGCAAGCGGCACCCCGGTGGGGCACCTCCAACAGTGATTGAAATTCAGAAATGTTGTTCGGGCAGGGGGCTCACTAGTCCGTGACCGTGATACCCATCGAGCGGGCTGTTCCGGCGATCATGCTGATCGCGCTGTCCTCGGTGTGGCAGTTCAGATCCTGCATCTTGATCTTGGCGATCTCAGCAAGCTGTGAACGGTTAACGCGACCAACCTTATCGCGGTGAGGAGCCGCAGAACCCTTGTCAAGTCCGGCCGCCTTCATCAGCAACACTGCTGCCGGTGGCGACTTGATCTCGAACGTAAAGCTCTTGTCACTGAAGAACGTGACGAGAACCGGCAGGATCATGCCCGGCTGCTTGGCCGACTTGGCATTGAACTGCTTGACGAATTCCATACCTGCAAGACCACGCTGACCGAATGCCGGACCAACCGGCGGGGCCATCGTAGCCTCTCCAGCCTTGAGCTGGAGCTTGAAGGTACCCATGACTTTTTTTGCCATGACAGTATTCCTTTCGTGGTCTGCGGCAGGGTAAACCCGCCTCCCACATCAGTGATTAGTGATTTTCAATTTCGACTTGGTTGAAGTCCAGCTCGATCGGGGTCTTCCGACCCAGAATGCCGACTTCCACCTTCAACTTTTGCTTTTCAACGTTAACCTCACGCACCGTGGCGTTGAAGTTCTTGAACGGACCATCGATGACCTTGACCGGATCGCCCTCGCGGAACGATGCTTCGACGGTGGTGATGAACCGACGCTCCTCGACGCGTCCCAGAATTCGATCCACCTCGTCCTGACGCAGCGGCTGGGGATGTCCTGACGGAGTTCCGGCAAAGGAGATCACCGACTGCAGCGAAAGGATCACGTCACGCAGATACGCGTCAAACGACAGTTCGATCAGGATGTAACCGGGCAGGAAGTTTCTCACCCGCGTACGCTTACGGCCGTTGCGAACCTCGACGATCGTCTCCGTCGGGATAACGATACTCTGCACGCGACTCGTTAGCCCAAGGCGTGCCAGCTCATTCTCAATGGCCGTTTTGACTCGTGCTTCGTGTCCCGTGAAAATCCGCAGGGCGTACCAGCGAACTTCAGGTAATTGTAGGGTTCCGGCTTCAGGCATTTCGTCAGTCCTGATCAGTAAATGATCTCGAGAAGGAATACCACACCGCGGTCGATAACAAACACAAGTGCGGCAAACACTAGGCATGTAGCGACCACTACCATGGTGCTCTCTTTGAGCTGGTCCTGCGTAGGCCAGGAGACTTTCTTCATCTCCTTGCTGACGTCAGAAAAAAATCCGCGAATCGCATCAACCATCGCTTTTCCTCCGGTCTCTGTTCAACGATACTTTGCACGGGCGGCAGGATTCGAACCCGCGGCCTGCGGTTTTGGAGACCGCTGCTCTACCAGCTGAGCTACACCCGTGTGATAAATTGTCAACTCTGAGCTGATGACCGGGATTGAACCGGTGACCTCCACCTTACCAAGGTGGTGCTCTACCAACTGAGCTACATCAGCGATGCCATCTTTCACAGACACCAAACCCCTTCAGTGCACGAACCGTCAGGCCCGACACCTCAGGGTGTGGTTTTCTCAGAGCGGGAGACGAGACTCGAACTCGCGACCAACAGCTTGGAAGGCTGTGACTCTACCAACTGAGTTACTCCCGCAAAAACACTGCTCCGATGTGCATCACAGCAGTTGTGGGTAGGGAAGGATTCGAACCTCCGTAGACATAAGTCAGCAGATTTACAGTCTGCCCTCGTTGGCCGCTTGAGTACCTACCCAGACAACAGAGCCGGCAAAGTTAGGGGTCGGGGGAAAACTATGCAAATGCCGGGGTGGATTCCCGCAAAGAACATCCCCTCGCCCCCTACCCAACCATGGCCCGGAACTGAACCTTCGGTGTGTAGACGTTGAGGCATCCTGAAGGATGTAACATATGTCGATATATCTTGTTCATTGTATGGTGTTGTTGCCGACTATCGTCTTTCGAATGACATTGCACCAGAGATTACCTGTAGTTGTTGCACGAACTGGAACGAGCGATCATTGAACGAGCGCGATTTGCGGGCCCTTCTAACGGTATTGCTATTGACGATTTCCACCCTCCCCTCCGGCGCACAACAGGTTGAATTAGTCTATCGGGAGCGGGATCCTTCGACTTCGGGGCTTCGGACGATATTCGAAACCGGCAGCCGGAAGGAAGGAACTGCCACCCTGTATGCTGTCGTGGGCAGAAATGGCATGTTTTCCGTGAATTTGGCCTCAGGGGAGCTGATGCCCGTGAAAGAAGTTTCTCCCGGATATCAGTACAGCTACGTCAATCGCTGTCTCGACGGAAGTGCACTTCTTTATTTGCGGGGGTTCTTTGAACCGTTGCTGTACCACATTGATGTCAGCGGCACGGTCCGACCGATCGTTCCAAAGGAGGGCATTTTAACAGACTCGGAATTCGGTCCGCCTGGCTCGGTGCTTATCGAAATCCTACGGCCCGATAGCAACCGCTTGCATTTGGCTAGTATTGACTGCGGTCAATCATGGTTCGAGGTGCCAAACACGATGTATAAGGTCGTGAACACCCACCCCATGCTTCTGCGCAGCTAGTCTCCAGTGCGGTTCTTTGCGTGCGCCCCCGGCCAAGGCAATCGCGTGCATCCGGTGCCACGCTTCAGCCGTGATCAGCGGAAGAATGCGAAACTTGGCCCAGACAGTTTGGCGTGGATAGCCACGGGGCGGACGACCAGCAATCCTGATACGCTATGGATGTGCCATCTTTCCGACACAACGCGCTTTCGATTTGACACATCGATAACCGTACGCGGCCTGCCGGGGATCATCAATTTGCGCACCGTGCGCCTGCGGTCCACAGGGGCGGGACGTTTGTACATGATTTCATCCGATGACTGGTATGCCGAATGGCTCCACGGCCAATGGGTTCTTCGTGATTCCGTTCCCGGAATCTCGGCTGCGTCTGCCAACGTGCAATACACCCCACTGATGACAGTAAATCGGACCTCCGCCAAGGAACTGGAGTATTCTAAGGTAGACCTTACCCGTGATTCCACTCAGGTGCAACAGGGCGCGATTCGACCAGGGTTCTTTGTTTCATTGGGCGAGGGGTTCAAGAGCATTTCGGACTCCCTGATTCAGGTTTACCATATTGCCGAATCACGTCCTATAGCACTGGTTCGAGGGGATGGCGAAGTGTTGTGGTTGAATGAACTGTGTCGGGATCTTGAACCATTGAAGGTGATTCCCACGCTATTGGGATTTACCGATTCCTCGGAGAATGCTGTTGTCGTGGGCCCGCACGATATGGCAATTGTCAAAGAAGCCGGACGGCCCGGCCTGGTTCGTGCCAGTGCCGTCCGTGGTGAGACCCATTTTTATGCAAACCTCCATGGACCACGAATCCAGAGTCGCAGGGGACTGCGCACCCCATTCATCGGGGAAAGCGAGGTCATCATGCCGGGAACCACGGTGAAACAGCTCAGCCGCGACGGGCGCTACATGGCCACCCTGCATGATGGGCCTGCAACCGCCGTACTGAGGATGCGATCGACAGAACTGATTGTCGCTGACAGCTGCGTGATCCGTGTCTTCGGCTCTGGTGACTCCGTGTCGTTTGACCTCTCCCGGCTCGACACCACCTCGTCCGCAGGCACAGGTTTCGTCAGCTCTATGACCGAGATGCCCGACGGCTCAGTGGTGGCATTTGTCAACGGCATGGAAATCTGGGACAACGAGTCGCTCGAAAACAAACCATATCGGGGTGGCTTCATCGCGCACTCGACCGACAAGGGTCGCACCTGGAAGCGGAGTAGCCAACCCTTGGAGTCTCCGTATTTCCTTGGACACCTGCTTCTGCCGGACGGCTCGATCGTAGCCTCGGCAACGCGGGTTGTACGCGACACGGCTCCGGTCAAGTCTGATGACCAGGCACCACCGCTGGAGACAAAGAACCATTCCGCCCTCGACCATTTCGTTGTCCGCTCGGCGGACATGGGCAGGTCGTGGAATCTTGTGCATACGTCGTATTGTTCTACCCCGTACCGACTTCTCGGTGGCAACGGTGTTGTTGAGGCCAACGGCACGCTTATCCTGTTGGCTAATGACGGTGTGCTGGGCAGTAAGGACAACGGCCTGACGTGGGAATTGTACGACGTGCCCGGCATCCCAGCCGGAACGTACGTGATATCCATGTTCCAGTATGAACAAGGAAAGCGTGTTTACTACTGCACGTCGACGGGAGTGTACGGAACACGTGTGACCTCCGGCGTGGAGCAGAATTCCGGAGCTGCTGTCTCCACCGTCACCGACGTGGGGCACCTGGCGATGTCATGGCAGGAACACCTGAACCAATGGCAGCGCAGTGATCTTACGCTCCTTGCTCTCTACACACTCACCGGAGAGCGAATCCAGGTTCAACGCGGCATTACCGGCACATACGTAGCACATCTTTCCACGGGTAGCGCCACCCTGCAGCGGCTGATTCTCGTACTCAATGACTAGACGATGATTGCTTCGGAAAGCAGCAGTTCTTGCGCTTGCCTCGCCCCCTACCCAACCATGGCCCGGAACTGATCGAAGAGGTAGTCGGAGTCGTGAGGCCCCGGGCTGGCCTCGGGGTGGTACTGCACGGCAAAGGCCGGGGCATCCGTAAGCGCGATGCCGGCGCAGGTCTGATCATTCAGGTTCACATGCGTCATTGTCACGTTCTGCGGCAGTGAATCCGGGTCGACGGCGAATCCGTGGTTCTGGGACGTGATCTCGATACCGCCCGTTGCGAGATTCTTCACCGGATGGTTGGCCCCGCGGTGACCGAACTTGAGCTTGTAGGTGGAGGCTCCCACGGCCAGTGAGAGGATCTGGTGACCAAGGCAGATGCCAAAGATCGGCTTCTTCCCGATAAGCCCCTTGGCACATTCGATGGCCGACGTCACGGCTGCTGGATCTCCGGGACCGTTGCTCAGGAATACACCGTCGGGGTTATGCGCAAGCACCCCCTCGGCCGAGGTATCGGCCGGCAGAACTGTTACGTCGAAGCCATGATGGACAAGCCGACGAAGGATATTGCGCTTGATGCCGAAATCGAGTGCTACGATGTGGGGCCGCGCTCCGGAACCGCGGACCTCCGGACGGTAATCCCATTCCGTGATGCCACGCTCACCAACATGATAAGGGGCTTTGGTGGTTACCAGCGGCGTAAGATCAAGACCGTTCATGGACGGAACATTGCGCGCACGCTCAACGAGTTCACGTCCGTCAAGGTTCTCTCCATGAGCGATCACGCAGCGCATAGCCCCCTCCGAGCGGAGAATGCGAACGATCATGCGCGTGTCTACGCCTTCAATGCCGGCAATGCCCTCGGATTCGAGATAGGACTGCAGCGAGCCTGTCGCCCGATAGTTCGACACCACCGGTGAGAGCTCGTGCACCACAAGGCCAGAAGCCTGAATACGGTCGGACTCCACATCGTCGGGGCTAACCCCGTAGTTGCCGATGTGCGGGTAGGTGAAGGTGACGATCTGTCCCTTGTAGGACGGGTCGGTGAGGATCTCCTGATACCCCGACATGGCCGTATTGAAGACCAGTTCGCCCGAGCATTCGGCCCCGACTGCACCAATAGCCGTACCCTCGATCGTTAAACCGTTTTCGAGGGCAAGAATGGCCGTGGGACGGGGCATTATGTTCTCCAATTACCAGTGCGAAATGTGGGTGCGAAAATACCCCTCGGAGTCCTATTTTCACCATAGGAGAATCGTCTTCAGCATCCATAGCGCACAGATCGCCGAATCATCGACCGGTCGTAACTCGACCGAAGAGACGTCATCGCTCAACGGCAAGGTTCTCATCCTCAATCAGTCCTACGAGCCCATCAGCATCTGCAGCGCGAAGAAGGCACTGATGCTGCTCTTCCTGACGAAGGCAGAACTCGTGGAGCAGAGCCCGAATCGAACTGTTCGCACGGTCCGCGTCACCTATCCTTTCCCTTCTGTGATCCGCCTCTGTGCCTACCTGCGGGTTCCCTTCAAGAAGATCGAACTCTCCCGCAAGAACATCATGCGTCGCGATGGCATGCGCTGCACCTACTGCGGCGGTGGGACGCCTCCGCTGACGATGGACCACATCATACCTCGTTCACGTGGCGGCATCGATTCGTGGGAGAACCTGACAACGGCCTGCATCAAGTGCAACAACAAAAAAGGAAACCGCACCCCCGACGAAGCAGGAATGCGGCTGTTGACCGTTCCGAAGCGACCCCATCACGTGATGTTTCTGAAACACGCCATGGGGAAGGTCGACGATACGTGGCGACCCTATTTGTTTATGGATTGAGGCGGAAGGCCGCCTTAAGATTGTTGTCGATCGCTGACTCGTTCTTGGGATCCGTCGGATCAAGCATCTGTCCATTGTCAAGGAATGCCTTCGCCGTTGAAAAAACGATGTTCGCCGATACGCTCCCTGATGTTGGGACGGTGAAGGAGGCAAGGGGCAATTCAATATTGCTGGTGATATCGCTCTTGTACTGGAAGGCGTTGCGGGCACCGCTGCGCACAACGTGACCATCAACGATAAGCGTATACCGGTCCGTGCTCACAAAGTCAGCGAACTGCGGATCGTTCTGATAGGCCGGCACCTCGCTGCTGGAGAAGCGGTGTACTTCGTACTTCAGTTTATCATACGTACCGGGTGTGATGTTCACGGAAGCCACCACGCGGGATCCCGTACTGTCGGCAAGAAACACAAACGGTCCGGCCTTTACACTCCGATCATCGGCACTGTCGTTGGAGTTTGACGGGTGCAGGACCATCCGCTCGACGAGCACCCGAACTCTCGTAACGATAACACTGTCGGCCTTGTCACCTGCAGTGTGAGCCCCCTTCAGTCCCACCGAGCTGGTGGCAGCGTTGTCGATCCGACAGGTTATAGAGAGGTTGGAACTTGGAGCGGTGGTGTCGTCAGACGAACAACCGACAATGATTCCGGCACACACAATGCCGGCAATGATTCCAAGACGAATAGCCATGGGGACCTCAACGGACTACTGAATAATGATCAGCTCCGAATCTCGTGCACCGCTGACTTGGCGGGCAATGACTCGATAGCAACCCGTTGCCAGACGCGAGACGTCAAAGGCAATTGTGCCCTCGGCATTAGTAACGGTCTGCAAAACGCGACCATTCACATCGACAAGCTGGACCTCGTCACAACGGCCGCGTACCCATACTTTGGCACGGCCATCAACGACAGGGTTGCCGAGAACCGTCAGGAACCGGCCCTCGGCTTCTTCATCGACCGACGTCGTTGTTGTGAACTCCATCTGATACCATGGCGTCTTGTGCTCTGCCGTATTTAGCAGCGTTGTAAACCGGCCACCACTGCGCTTACTCACGCCGATCGCCTGTCCCGTTGGGCGTCCATCCTGGCCAAGGGGGCGAATGATCAGCGAGTCGAACTTTGGTGCCGTTACCGATACCCGAACACCAACACCCTCCATCTGCACAGGCCCCTTGCCCCAGAGTCGGAGGTTCAGATTGCCGGCTTCGAATGCAGCGCCCTCATTGAGTGCTCGCGTACTGATGGTCAAGAGAGACCGATCAGATTCGGTAAACGGCTTTGATGTCTGGGAGGCTACGGCAACCATGAGGTGAGGAGCCACCGTCGTCTGCTCAACGGTCAGGCCCGCCATGGAAACGATCTGACCGGAGAGCGACCCCATCACGGCACTATGCGTAGGCGTTTCTATACGCATGATACCTTTGGTTGCATCACGGTAGATCTGACCGTTTTCGGCATCAAGGGCGGCAAGGTCAACATCACCGGCAAGCGCAGACACTTCGAGATGCGGCAGGAATGAGGACTGCTGCGTGAGCTGCTGGTTGATGGCCACACGCCGGAACAGCGGAATTCGCTGATCAGTGTTCACCGTAAGACCGAACGGAGACTGAATATGCAAGCGAGGAAGATTCACCGATTCCGCCGTGTGGTCGATGATAAGCTCCTTCGGCGAGGCGGTGACGGCACCGCTGCGCATCATGCCGGACGTCCACGGAAGCATTGCCAGCACGTTGGGCTTACTCCTCAGCATCCATGCATCATTGGAGTCGACCGAGACAGCTCCCATACGACCATTGTCCGATAGGATACTGAAGAACACCCCATCCCAATCCTGCAGTCCGGCATAGGCCGGCAGATAGGTCATCAGCTCGGATGTGTGCGCACGTGGGTACTGCACGGAAGCGTGCGAGATGACAAATGCCTTGCCCTTCGGACGCACCTGAGCATGACTGTACAGACCGGATCCGTATGGATCTGCGGCAAACGTGGTTGCGTCAGTCCGCCATTCAACAGATGAAAACACATCGTATTCACGGGCCGCATCGAGTTCATAGAAACCAACCAAGCGAGACGATGGACACAGCAGAAGTTGACTCTTGAGCGTGTCGCGAACCATACGCCGGACGTTGGTGAGCATCGACCGGAAGTTCTCATAGACAAATCGAGCGTTGTCCTTGGCGCGCCCTACGGTGATCTCTCCGTCGAGCATCGATGACATGCGAATGTTCTTCTTCGTAAGACTCTCGCCGCTGCGCAAGCCCGCCTTGGTGACTTCGCGCAACTGCACATCATCGAGATAGACATCGCCGCTGTCCGTTCCCATGAAGAACCCCAGAGCAGGAGTTGTAGAGTCGGTAACGGTTGCCGTAAAGGTGTAGCTGTACTTCTTCCACTCCGACGTCATCGACACGGTCTGTGCCAAACCGTAGGAGTTGTATGGAGAGGTGCCATTGAACACATACAGGAAGATCTCACGGCTCTTTCTCTGAGGTGTGGTCTTGGCCCAATAGCTCAGCTCATAGGTCTGCAGATGTCGCATTACGGGAAGCCGCTGTGCGAGCTGGATCATGTAAGATGACTTCGTCGGATCGATCTTGTTGATCCGCACGCGGCCAGAAGAAGCCCCCTGCTGTTTATCGGCATCACTGAACTGGAACAGCGCCTGTGCACCTGTGGTGGTGTTAACGTTGAGAACCCACGCACTGTTGAAGGGGTCTTCAAAGTCGCCATTCTGAAGGATGTTCTGCGTGGACTTTGCCGTTGATTGCCAAGCGCTGGCAAGGGCGGCGTCGGTCTTGTACGTGGTCTCCAACCATGCATTCCAGAGAGAATCGATGTAGGCCACGTGCTGGACACCAGTCGATGTTGATGATGCCGTAGGGTTGGGACGAATGATATCGTTGGAATAGAGCCAGAATGCCACAGGTGAAGCATCCTCAGCAGCGATCACATACGCCAGCGCCGGATCATCCTTGTATGCGATCTTCGTAAACTCGTTTACGTGAGCCAGCATCGCTCGCATCACATCACGATGGATCTGTTGAATGCGTCGGTTAAAAAGCAGTGGAACTCGGGCACCCCATCCGGTGGAATCCGGCTGCTGGACTCCATCGCCCGGGCGGGGCGTCCATGCTGACTGGAAGGTAAAGACGTAGTAAATGCCATGCTGACGAAGCTGGTGCATGAACCAGTCGAACTTGGCCATCTGCACGGGATCAAGTCCATCCTGCAACGTCGAGTTGGTGCCCGATCGAAATATGCTCACCGGTGGCCACGCGCTGATGTCAAACGTGTTCAGCCGAACACAGTTGATACCCAGTGCTTTCAGACGACGCGCAATGGTGATGGCATTGGCACTGTCCGGAAAGATCGAGAACCACTGAAGGGTTGTGCCAACAATGCGCAGTCTGCTTCCGTCGGAAAACCCCAGATGTCCGTCACTGGTAAGCACCACGCGCCCCTTTGCACCGGCAGGTTCCATCGGAAGACCAATGAGCGAGGAATCGAGATCTACCTCATGATCGATGGCAAACGGATATGGGTTGGTAAGGGGCTGAGCATCGACCGTCGTATGCATGGCGGCCATGATCATCATACCGGCAACAGTCGGAAGCAGGCGTCGGAGAATGCGAGACATCAAGGACCTCATCGAGCGATCTGAATTGTAGTATGGGCAATAGCGCGCCCGACATGAAGCGAAAGAATGTAGGTGCCACTCGGAAGTCCCTGCAGATCAAGACGTCCGACGCCGGTCCATGAATCCACCGGCGTTGTGGCCTTCGGGCCCCCTCGTAGATCTGTCAGGACCAGATGGGCATCGGCATGTTGATCAACATTTACACGAACAACCACGAAGTCAGTAGCAGGGTTTGGTCCAACGCTGATGAACGCCTCGCGCGAAGCGGTGTCATCGACGCTCGTTGGCTTGCTCCTGAACAAGCCCGGAGCGCGCGAACTGAAGTCGCGATACAATAGCTGCTGCGCGGCACTTGCGGCCACACCGAACCACTGCAGAAGAACGCTGGAATAGACATCGCGGTAATCGTACTGCATCAGCATATCACCGATCGGATCGAGATTCACCAGATCCGGATTTGCACCATAGACCTTGCCGCCATTGACCTGTGCGCCAAAGGCAAAGAGTGGTGCTGCTGTTCCGTGATCGGTTCCAACGCTGCCGTTCTCATAGACGCGACGTCCGAATTCCGAGAACGTCATGCCGGCCACTCGCTGGTCCTGACCACGGTTTTTCATTTCCTGCATGAAGGCCTGCACGGCATCGCTGAGTTCGCGCAGCAGATTGGCGTGTGTGCCCAGCGTTGCGTCATCGGTGGATGTCTGACTGGCGTGCGTATCAAAGTTGTTGTTGGCCCACGAGATCAGGAAGATGCGCGAGCGCAGACCACCACTGATGAGCTGAGAGACCACCTTCAGCTTTGCGCCAATGTCAGTTGTGGGGAACGTAACCGATGGCGTGCCCGATTTATCATTGGCGTCTTTCACCACGGATGCATACACATCGGCACTCCGTGCGATGTTTCGCATGAACATCACTTCACGTCCGGCCGGCGTATCCGACTGATCACTGCTTGGAACCTCGCCCGCACCACCACCGCCGTTGACCAGACGATAGAACTCATCCGGATCGCGGAAGCTGATGCCCATTGGGCCGGCCGAACCAAGAAGTCCGAGCGACGTGGCATTGCCGATCTGCACCGCCAGCGGATGCGCCGGCAGCTCTGTCGGATAGGAGGGGGCGAGCGTTTGCAGATATCGTCCTACCCACCCTGTGGAGCCCATCACATCGGCATCCGTTGCCGTAAGCCAGATGTCCGTGCCACGGAAGTGCGATCGGTCGGGATTGGGATACGTAACGCCTTGCACGATGGCCAGCTTACCCTCATCGTAGAGGGAGCGGAACCCCGTCATGGCCGGATGCCAGCCAAGTGTATCGTTGATGCGAAGGGTCTTGCTCTTTGGGATGGCGATCGTTGGACGTCGTTCGTAGTAGAGGGGATCGGAGTGCGGCACCACGGTATTAAGCCCGTCATTGCCCCCTGCCATCTGGATCAGCACAAGAACGCGGTCCTGATCCTCCAAGAGCTGATGAAGCCGGGGGTCGCCCCCTGCCAGCGCCTGAATACTGAAGGAATCGATCAGCGTGGGCAAAGTGGCCACAGCCATCCCACCGCCGGCGGCAGTGCGAAGGAAGGATCGACGGTGCATCCGGTTGGGATTCTGCTCGTTATTCGATGAAGTTTTCATGGTTGGTTTCTCCGTCGATCACATCAATTGAAACTCTGGCATGCGCACGATGGCCTGGATCAGGAATCGCGCCCGCTGAACGGCCGAGGGAGCGTTGACGTCCCACTCGTACTTCTGGGCACCGGCAAGCATGATCTCAAGCAGAACTTCATGCTGCTGCTTAGTGATCGGCATTGGCAGCAGGACGGCTGCAACGTTGGTGACAATCTTCTCGGCATCGTTGGCATCCGGAAGCTGCTTCAGAAAGGCGATAACATCCGGAACAACAGCCTTGCCGGCATCGTCGGTCAGCTTCGACGAGCTACCGATCTGACGTCCGTCAACAAAGCTCTCACCGAAGCGCTGACGTTGCGGGAAGGTCGAACTGGTGATCCACGCATGATGTCCCTTCCATCCTTCCACCGTTGGCGGATAGAACGGCTCTTGCGTCAAGCGCGCCATCACCTGTCCGGTATAGACGCGGCTGACGGACGTTGCACCGAGCATGGAGGACAGACCGACGACCAGCTCAAGCGGACTCTTGATAAGTGCCCCTCGAAGCTTGGCGTCGAAGAAGTACTCCGACGTAAGGAGCGCGGTCAGCACCGTGCGAATGTTGTAGTTCGCCGTCTTGAGCAGCGCCCCAACGGCATCAATAGATTCCGGCGAAGGGTCGGGCTCCACATAGTTCCGCAGCAGCTTGCGGGCCACAAACCGATTGCATGCCGGTTGCTCAAGCGTGATGCGGATCACGTCCTGCCACTCCCAGTTTCCGGTCTGCCCTAGGATCGTCTTCTCGCCCAGATCAGCAAGTTGACGGTTGTACGAGCCCGTCAATCCTGTTATGCGCCATCCGGTAAATGCCCTTGCCGCTTCGAGCACGTCGCGCTCGGTATAGTTGCCAACTCCAAGCGAGAACAGTTCAAACCATTCGCGGGCAAAGTTCTCGTTGGCTCGCCCCTTTACACTCTGATCACCATTGAGGTATCGCAGCATGGCAGCATCGCCAACGATCTTGCTGGCAATGTCCGCATAGGAATAGGCATTGGCACGCAACATCTGGTGCTGACCAACCATCCAGTGCGCGATATACACGTTCAGGTAGTCGCTCGTGAACGTATTGTGCCACAGCATGATCAGCCGTTCGCGGGGCGAGGGTGATGCCATCACCCGGTCGAGCCACCAAACCTGCAACTCCACCCACAGGCGGTAGGCATCGTTAAAGTTCGTGATGTTCGGAGTCTGAGAGGCCCATGACGGCGATGGGAAGGGGGCTTCCGGTGCATCAAAAAGGGCCGTGACCGCTGCTGCAGGTGTCTTGCCCACGAGAGCAGCCGCCCTCGCATACGTGGGATGAAGAGTGGTGCGGCGCAGAAGGTGCAACGCGTCTTCAAGCGTTAGGACGGCGCTCCGTTGACGTAGATCTGCCATGGGGTTCTCACCGGTGGTGAAGGTACATGCACATAGAATCGCGCCGGCCCAGGGGTCCTGCACAATCCGATTGCCAACATACGTACTTTTGTGGGTTGCAGAATACCAATTCCGGAGACCCAGAATGGCCGACTCATCCACCCAGAAGCGTTCACAGACAGCACAGGTATCCACCGCGGAGAAGTACGGTACATACCTGGCATACGGGGCGATTTTCCTCGTTGTTGTGGCGTTCTTTGCCGACGCGTTGTTTGGAGGAAAGAACTTCATGAGTGGTGGCGACAACGTCGCCTTCTACTCATTCGTCCCCTACCTGGATGCAGCCAAAGAGTCAGGCGAGTTCCCTCTCTGGATGCCATACATCTTTGGTGGTATGCCGTCATTGGCATCTTTCCTTGCCGCCGGCGAGCGCACCTGGGACTTTGTTGGCACCACCCTCTTTGCCATCCCGCGCGCCATGGGCGATGCGACAAGCAACGATACCACCCGTCTGGTGCTTTGGTACATCATCTACGGCTGGGGCGTCTTTACTCTTGCCCGACAAAAGGGGCTCGACAAAATGGTGGGCGTGTTCTCGGCCATCGGAGCCGTGATGAGCACCTTCGTCATCGTCTGGATCATGATCGGTCACAGCACCAAGCCCGTGTCCATGGCCACACTCCCGTGGCTCTTGCTGGCGCTTGAGCGACTTCGCGAGCGCTTCACGCTGGGCAACCTCTTTCTGCTCATCCTGCCGCTTATCGTGTTGGTTTCAGCCACTCACCCGCAGATGATGTTCTACATCGGCTGTGCCTTGGGACTCTACATGGTCGTTGAGCTCGTTGCTCGCCTGCTGACAAAGTCCGGCTGGATGGACGTGCTGAAGGCAGGGGGCGGACTGGCCATTGCGGGGGTAATTGCGCTCTCCACCCATGCCGACATGTTCATGGCCACTCGCCACTACACACCGGAGTCAACACGTGGATCAGCCCCGCTGGTGCAGTCAACGAAGAACAACCAGGATCAGTCCGGTGGTAACGATTATGACTATGCCACCAACTGGTCATTCTCACCCGGTGAGATGTACACGTTCCTAGTGCCGAATTACTATGGATTCGGCAACACCACGATCAAGACCAGCCGCAGCGCTCCTCCGCAGCGTGCCATGCTCTACTGGGGACAGATGCCATTCACTGATGCAGCGAACTACATGGGTATTGCAGTGCTCGTCTTCGGACTCATCGGAGTGTGGCAGTACCGGAAAGATCCTTTCGTGATCTTTCTGACCGTCCTTGGGGCATTCTCGCTCCTGCTGTCGATGGGAAAGAACTTCCCTGTGCTGTACAACATCTTCTTCGACCTTGTTCCGGCCTTCAACAAGTTCAGAGCCCCTTCCATGGCCCTGTGTCTGCTGCAGTTTTCTCTACCGGTGCTGGCCGGGTATGGGCTGACGGCGGTGATCGGCTGGGGCAAAAATTCAACGGCGGCAACGCGCAAGGCTGCACTGTGGGTGTTCATCGGAACGGTCATCATGTCGGGACTCGTGTATGCCGTTGCTTCGGATGAAGCCGATTACAAGAAGGAGGTTGATACCGCATTCACTGCCAAGCGGGGTCAGTCGGCTCCGGCAGAGTACCTCGACATTGTGTACAACGAGATGCACGCTGATTCGCTTGCGGCAATGTTCTATCTCGTGATCGTTGGTGGACTCATCGTGCTGGCCGCTCGCGGTGCGGTGAATCCAACGGTGCTGGTATTGCTGTGCACCGGACTCTTGACCCTTGACCTCTGGCGTGTTGATCGCAGACCATACGAGCCCAAGAAGGGATCGCCCGAGCAGAATGTCTTTGCCGCTACCGATGTGGTTCAATTCCTAAAGACCGACAATTCCGTGTATCGGGTGTGCGACCTTTCGGAGCAGGTGCCTGACAATTGGTGGGCCTACCACTTCATTGAAAGTGTCGGAGGATACTCATCAGCCAAGATGCGGGTCTATCAGGACATGCTTGATGTTGCAGCACCCGGCCCCGGACGCCAGCCGGTACCCGGCAACAGCATGATCCTGAATCCGTTCCTCTGGAACCTGCTGAACGTCAAGTACATCATCTCCGACCGTCAGCTCTTCCCCGGAGTTGCTGCGGCATTTCAGTCCCAAGAAACCGGTGCGCTGGTGTATCGCAACGATGACATGCTCCCTCGTGCATGGTTCGTGGATTCCGTTCGCGTTGAATCAGATCGTCGGCGTTTACTGGAATCCATGCGTGACGGAACCTTTGATGCCCGTCGTGTGGCATACGTCGAGCAGTCGTTCGATGGCATGAACGGATTGTCCTCGGACTCATCATCAACGGCGCAGGTCACGGAAAAGTCGAACCACAAACTTGGTATCAAGACCACGTCTTCAGCACCACAGCTTCTCGTTGTCAGCGAGGTCTTCTACAGCGAGTGGAAGGCCACCATCGATGGCAAGCCTGTGGAAACCATCAAGACGAATTTCCTGCTTCGCGGCGTCCCGGTTCCAGCCGGAAGCCATACGGTGGAGTTTCGCTTCGAGAGTCCGTCCTTCGAACAGGGACGCACGATAAGTCTTGCTGCCAACGGCATTACCCTACTCATCGGGCTGGGCGGCCTTCTCATGTGGCGTCGTGAACGCCAGCAGGCCAAGGAATCGGCATGACGAACCAGCTGCATGAACGCTGCCAACAGTCGATCGCTGAACATGGCGCATTGGTGTTGTCAGAGCAGGAGCTTGCCGAGATGTCGCAGGAAGATGCCGAGGACGTGCGTCAGACGTTCGGTGCACAGACCCTGCTGAAACTCCCTGAACACGAGATCGCCTTCTTCGAGTGGCTGCGTCAGGCTGACGCACCGGTGTGGTCAGACCTGTGGGGTGACGCCGAGCAAGCCCCCTACCTTGTGTCTCTTGCCTTCCTGAAGGATTTTGTCGGCACCTCTGGTAAGGGGGCGTTCCATATCTGTGATCTTCAGACGCAGGACAACTACTTCTTCACTCCCGATATGCTCTTGGAGAAAGAGTCCACCGATTTCGTGAACGCTGTGCGCGAGCGATTCCTCGGAGGAGAGAACCTGACGGTGGAGCAGGCACTGACGGTGGAGATCTCTGCAGGACCCGTTGACATTTGGCACTTTGCCTTTCTTCGTGGTGTAGACCTTCAGCGTGCCAAGCGCGCCGTTGCGTCACTCGTCGAAGACCGAATCATCGTGCACGTTCCGTCAGCGGATCACCTGTCAACGTACTTCGACGTTGGATAGCGAGTATGCTCGTTCTCAAGTTTGGTGGGACTTCGGTTGCCACGGCAGACGCGCTGAGAGCCGTTGCATCAATCATTGACGACCGACGTGCCGAGATCGGTGGTGTGATCGTTGTGCTGTCAGCAACTGCCGGCACAACAACGCAGCTGCTCGACGTCACACGTCAGGCCGGAAGCGGCGAGTCCTATCGCACAGCGCTTGATGACCTTCTTGACCGACATCGTAGAATCGCAACTGAGCTCCTCGGTTCCGCAGCGTGTATCGAGAACCTCTGTGACGCATGCTCTGAATACGCCGATGCGATCGCCTCACTCGGCGAATGGAACACGGCCACGCTGGACGGGATGGCGGCCTTCGGAGAGCTGTTCAGTTCAACGATTCTGCAGTGCTTGCTTGCACAACGCGGAGCGTCATCAACGCTGGTCGATGCACGGGAACTGATCGTTACTGAGGTTGACACACCAACGGTTGACACCGAGGCGACCACAAAGAAGTGCCTCGAGCGACTAACACCATTGCTTCAGACGGGCAATGCGATCGTGACCCAGGGATTCATCGCTGCCGACGCCGATGGGCGCACCGTAACTCTGGGAAGGGGCGGCTCGGACTACTCAGCGGCAATCATCGGCGCGAGCGTAGCTGCACGGGAGATCCTCATCTACACCGACGTCAGCGGAGTGTATTCAGCAGATCCGCGCGTTGTGCGCGATGCTCGCCCCCTGCCATCGATCTCCTTCGAGCAGATGAAGGAAATGGCACAGTACGGGGCCAAGGTGCTTCATCCAGAGACGATCACACCGGCGGTGCGGGCATCCATACCGGTGCGGGTGTTGAACACCTTCTCGCCGGGGGATGAAGGAACGTGTGTAACGTCTACCGCAACTACAACATCGGATTCGTGTGCTGTTTCGATTCTTCGAAGCGTTACTCTTATCACGGGTGATGCAGAACTGTCAGACCACATTCGGGCACAGCGTGCATTGCGTCCGCATATCGTGATGTCTCACGGAACATTCCATCGGTCGATGACTGCCGTACTCTGCTCCGATGAGATGGTCTCACGCCACGTGGAGATTGCGTTGCTCCACCACAAGCATCAGCAGCGCAGGGCCAGCATGGTAATGGTAACGGGCTGTGAAGCAGAGCGTGCTCACACAGCCCGGTTGATTGCGGCGGAACTTGAGACGATGACTGGCAGAGCGTTGATCCTGCCGATGTCTGCGTCATGCATCGCGGCAGTTGTAGATCCTCATGATGCCGACCACTGCGCGCGCGTGCTGCATGCTGCGGTTACTCGTCGACCAGACCAAGTCTGAGAGCTTCGCGAACGGCTCCGATGTGGCGCAGAAACAGCACGAAGCATACTCCGGTGACGGCGATTCGGAATTCGGTCACGTCCGGACAGGAAACAAACATCGTCGCCTGCAACGTACTATTCGGCAAGCTCCAGGCCAGCACCGCCGTTGCGATGATACCCGACATTGACGCAATGTGTACCTGCTTGCGGATCACATAGTTTCCGGTGAGATACCCAAGAATCCAGAACACGAGCGGCAATGGATTCATCGCCGTAAGGCATCCCGTTGCCGTTGCGAGCCCCCTACCTCCATCGAACTTGAGGAAGATCGAGTAGTTGTGGCCGAGCACAACGCCGACGGCAGCCCATGCCGTGGCAGCGAAGTCAGCGCCATGAAAGTGCTGCGCAAGAAGTACGATGATTGCGCCCTTTGCCATATCGGCAAGCATTACGCCGATGCCAGCGGCCTTGCTTTGGCTTACGTCGTACAGATTACGTGCACCGACGTTACCCGTACCCTCTTTACGGATGTCGGTACCTGACATGATGCGCCGCACCACCCAGGCAGTTGGAAATGAGCCGATAATGTAGGCAACACCGGCGATGGCGAGTAGCCCCAGATTCATGTTCTCCCCTTGAGAAATCGGAGTTGAAGAAGTGAAACAGCCATGAGAATGAGAAAGATAAGGTAGGCAATGGCGCTTGCATACCCCATAGAGTCAGATTGTTCGAATGCCTGATGGTACACCTCATACACCAAGGTGGAGGTTGCACCGAGTGGACCGCCCTTGGTCATCACGTACACCTCAACAAACACCTGAAAGCTCTTGATGCTGTTGATGACCACCACAAAGATCAGTGTTGGACGCAGTAGTGGCAATGTGATGCGGGAAAACTGCTGCCATGCCGATGCCCCAAGAAGGTCAGCCGCTTCATAGAGATCCTTCGGGATAGCTTCCATGCCAGCCAGGAACAGCACCATATAGTAGCCGGCCGAGATCCATACGTCCATCATCATGATGGCCGGTAGCGCGGTGCTCGGAGAAAGGAGCCAACCATCAGCAGGATATGGTGCACCTATCATCGCGCAGATGGCGTTGACGTATCCATCGCGAGCATAGAGGTTGGTGAACACAAGTGCGATCACTACCAGCGAGGTGACTGACGGCAGAAAAAACGATGCACGGAAGAACGAGGCAAATCGTGGTGAGCTCTTGCGTACCGCCAAGGCAAGACCAATGGCAAGAGCGGTTGTGATGGGCACGGTTCCAAACGTAAACAGGGCCGTGTTCGAGAGTGCATTCCAGAAATCCTTATCCTGAAAGGCCCGACGGAAATTATCCAGCCCCACAAAGGTCATCTCATTGGTGAGCGTCTTGTAGTCACTCAAGCTCAGCAGAAGTGCATAGGCCAGCGGATACAGCCAGAACACCGCCAGCGTGATAAGCCAGGGGGCCAGCAGCGTCCACGTGTGGAGCGACTGCTTACGCATGACGACTCTCGGCTACAAGCTCACGGAGCTCTGTGTAGAGCAGTTCTAGCGGAAGGCCAACGATGGTGTAGTAGCATCCCTCGACGCGCGATACAAACACTGCGCCGAAGTCATCCTGAATTCCATACGCTCCGGCTTTGTCAAGGGGCGAGCCGGTGGCAACGTAGGCACGTATCTCTTCGTCGGACAGTTCACGAAACGTCACATCTGTTGCCCGCGATGCGCGGCGAGACGTTAGCCCCTTGCCCTTGCCCACAAGGGCAAGTCCGGTATGAACAGTATGCGTGCGACCGCTGAGTCGGCGCAGCATCGCCACCGCGTCCTGTGCATCGGCAGGTTTGTTGAGAACCGCACCATCGAGCACGACCGTTGTATCCGAGCCGATCACGATCGCCTCACCGCTGGCGATCTCTGCCCCACGCTGAGCCTTGCGCCATGCAAGCTCCTGCACGTAGTCAGCGGGAGGCATAGACGTATCCACGGCATCCTCGTCGATGCTGGGAACAACAGTGGAGAACACGAAGCCGACGTGACGCATCAGCGACTGACGGCGGGGTGATTGCGAGGCAAGAACCAGCGGCACCGGCAGATGAAGGAGGTCGTTCAAAACGATCATGCTGCTGCGAACATACCGCCAAGCGCGGTTATTTGCCGACGGAAAATCTCACTTCGCCAAAGCATCATCAATGGCTGAGGTGAGCTCACTTGAGAGCGGGTCAACGCGACTCTTGAAACGGCCAACAACCGCTCCGTCCTTGCCAACGAGGAACTTCTCAAAGTTCCAATCGATCTCTCCGGCAAGAGCTTCGTTGCCGCCCCCTGAGGTGAGAAACTGGAAGAGCGGAGACTTGTCCGAACCCTTCACAACCATCTTCTCGAACATCGGGAACGTTACGTCGTACTTCGTCGAGCAGAAGGTCTTGATCTCTTCATTCGTTCCCGGCTCCTGCGCACCAAAGTCGTTGGCCGGGAAACCCAGGATCACAAGCCCCTTGTCCTTATACCTGCGATACAGGCTTTCCAATGGGGCGTATTGCTTCGTGTAGCCGCAGAACGAGGCCACGTTGACGATGAGGACAACCTTGCCCTTGTAGGCCGAAAGGTTAACAGATGTTCCGTCGATCGAACGGACGGAGTAGTCGTGAAGTGATGCGCTCATGGAGATCATGCAGATAAGGGAAAGAAGTGCCGTTTTCATGGGAGTTGCTCGTATGATGAAGCACGATAAACAGAGAATACCACCGGAGGATTCCCCTTCTGGTTAAAAAACTCCGTTCGCAGGCAGCTGTAGTCTGCTTGTGGGAGCACCATCAATACGTCCTGCACGGCCTGCATCTCGGCGCGTCCCTCGAGGTGGCTGTAACAGACGATCGTTATGAGTCCACCCGGCGCGAGAATGCCGAGTGCCTGACCAAGCGCCTGAAGAGTGGTATCAACCTTCGTCGTCACCGTCTTCTCCCCTCCCGGCAGATATCCGAGATTGAAGGTCACCGCCCGCACACGTCCATGGTGCTCCGCAGGGATGTGCTGCTGCATCGTTTCGTGACCCGACAAAATGAGATCCACATTCCGGGTGTTCGCGTCAAGGCGCGTGCGTGCTACATCCAGGGCGATTTGCTGGACATCAAAACCATACACGATGCCCGAGCTGCCGACGCACTCGGCAAGAAGCTGAGTATCCCACCCATTGCCCACCGTGGCGTCAACCACCACATCGCCCGGACGTACAACATCGCGCACCAGACGGTGTGCTGTTGAAACAGCGTTTTCAGTTGTGCGCTTCATTGATGCCACCGGGAAATATTGATCTCGTCATCGGGCTCCACGCCGTCAAGTATGCAGGCCGCAAGCTGCGCGGCGGCAAAGGGGCCCTGCAGAGCCCCCTTCGTGCCCAGACCATTGAGCGTGTAGTGCCGGTGGTCATGCGGGTGACGTCCAACAAGCGGACGCTTGAACTTGGTGGACGGACGCAAGGCAGCCCGGTGACCGGTAACGATGATCTCTTGTGAGACCATGCGTTGGGCCGATTCCAGCAGGTACAGCCGTGCTTGCTCTGTTGGCTGCGGATCGTGATCATCCCAATCATGCGTTGCCCCGATCCGATAGCGGTCATCGCCGATGGGCAGGATCCACGTGCCGTTGGTGAGAATTTCGTCGAGTCCGAGTCCGGGAATTGCAACATCAAGGATCTCACCTTTCGACGGCTCGATTGGCAGCCATGACCAGAGCGGATCGTTCAGCGCTCGGTAGCCCGTGCAGTCAACAATTGCCGAGGTCGGACCGGGATCAGAGGTCCACGCAACGCTTGTGCGCACCGCGCGCACAAGGGTTGGGATGTCGATGGTCACAACATTCCCGTGCTTCATACCGCCGTACGGATACCCTACTCCGTCGCACTCGCCCGGATGGATCTCTGTGACGCCATAGTCATCGAATTCACCGCCATCAAAGCGCCGACGGAACCAATCGTGCATTGCAGCGTCACGAAACACCCGTCGCAGCCTCCAATCGCGCCGGAGAACCACGCCGTAGTGACGTTCGATGTCTTCGTAGGTGCGACTGGCTTGCTCCATCAGCTCCTGGCCACGCCACGTCGGCTTAAGGCGCTGACCCGTGATGGGTGTGATCATACCGGCGGCAACATTGGACGATGTGTCGCCCGTGGCATCATCCCATGCCGTTACATGAGCACCCCGTTTGAGGAGTTCCCACGAGGCAAGTGCACCGGCAAGCCCCATTCCAACAATGTGCACAGAGGTCATACAGCGCGTCCGGCCAGACCTCGGATAACCACGCTTGCGCATGCCGCACCAAAGGCCGCGGGCAGGTAGGGGGCTGTCCCAAATGCTGACCGTTTGAAGTTCGTGCCATCGGTGTACATCAGGGATTCGTCGTCCGTTTCTTCGAGCGAATACACCGCAGTGATACCCGTTCGTATGCCAACGCGATGGAGTCGTTTGCGAACGAAACGAGCAAGCCGACACTTCTGAGATTCGGCGATGTCGGCGATGCGGATCATCGAGGGGTCCATCTTGCCACCGGCACCCATGGAACTCACAATGTTAAAGCCGCGGCGATGCGCCTGTTGGAGCAGTGCAACCTTTGGAGCGAGAGAGTCGATCGCATCGACGATGTAGTCATACGATGCCGTGAGGAGCCGATCGATCTTATCCGGCCTCACGAAGTCCTGCATCGGCACCACGGCGAGCTCCGGATTCACGTCCCGCAAGCGCTCGCGCATGACCTCGACCTTCAGCCGACCTTCCGTTGAGGTAAGTGCCGGCAGTTGGCGATTTCTATTGGACGGATCGACAACGTCACCATCGACGATCGTCATGCGGCCCACTCCGGCGCGGGCAATGAACTCTGCCGCGAATGAACCAACGCCGCCGAGTCCAACGACGAGCACATGCGAGCGTGCAAATCGATCAACGGCATCATCACCCAGGAGCAAGCGCGTGCGGGAGGTCCATCCCGCATCCGTCATCGCTTGAAGACGGTTTCGAAAGTCTGCTGCTGGGTCGCGCATAACTCCTCAAGGCTTACACCGCGGATCCGTGCGGCGGCAGCATAGACATCGGAAATAGGTGATTCATCGACGTCTGTTTCCAACAGAAGCCGATCAGTTGGACAGAGGCGAACTGCTTCGACAAGGGTTGGCGATTCTCTCTTGATATCCGCACCAAACGAGAGATACATGCCGACATCGAGGCACTGTTTGGCAAGGTCGGCCCCCTTCACAAATCCGTGCAGTATCCACGGTTGTGATGGATTGATAAACTTGTGGACGCGCAGAAGTTCGTCGTGGGCTTTCACGCAGTGGATCACCAGGGGGCGAACGGAGCGCTCTGCAAGCTCTGCCAAATATTCGAACGCATCGATCTGATGCGGCCACGGAGAACTGCTTGAACGATCGAGTCCACACTCACCGAGGCCAATGACAAGTTCCTCCTCAAGCAGGTCCTCGATCACGTCTGCTACATCACGCCAATCGGCTGTAACATCCCATGGATGAAGGCCAACGGTGCATATACCGTCAGTCTCAAAAACTTCCGTTTCGGCGTTGATACGAATATTGACTACGGACATGGTGTCCGGGTCTGACGCTCTCCGATGCGTGTGGGCGTCGATGTACTTCATGACGGAGATCAATGGCTACCGCTTGGGCGGCGATATCATTCTGATGAGTGAGTGAATTATTGTTCGGTAAATCTAGAAAAGTGCCGTCATTTCGTCAAAGTTCCGGCGAATCCGTATCAGAAACACCGTGTTCGGAGGCCTGGCGTGCTGCTTTGGCCAGGGCCTCATATTTCAGCCGAAGTTCGTCGAGACTCTTTTCCTCCATCTGCTCAAGGTCCAGCATGCGGTTGTGTGCCCCTTGGGTGACCCTGATAAGTTCATCAAGCTTCAGGTGAAGCGCCTCCGTATCGCGGTTTTGCGTGTTCTGGATGAGAAACACCATCAGAAATGTCACAATCGTGGTGGCAGTATTGATCACCAGCTGCCAGGTGTCGCTGAAGCCGAATACAGGCCCCGAGGCCAGCCAGACCACAATCGTCAGTACCGCCCAGGCGAACGTTGCCGGACGTCCGGCAAAGCGGGCCACCGCCTTCGCAAATCTGCCGTACACACTTGGGCGCCTCACGCCGCACCCGCGGAACGTCTCGGAATGGCCAACCAAGATGCGACCGGGATCAGAACGATTGCACTGATCATCAGCCACATCGGATGAGGAAACTGGAAGAAGTTCATTACCGTAGAGGCAAGAACAAAGCCCCCTATCAGCAGCGACATCGTTCGTTCAGCTCCACGTGCAACACGAACAGCCACCACAGTGCCGACGTATGCGCCGGCGCACCAGGCCACCAGCAAGGTTGCCAGTGCTCCAAAGCTCATACCCTCGGCATAGGCCTGAACAGCAGCCGGGTCGGTGGCCGAAGGCATTGGCGCACCGTTCATAAAGAGAGCGTGACCAAACATCTCCAGGGCTGCAATCACGAGGATGCCGGCAGCAAGACCAGAGATCGTGGCAAGTAGGCGACGCAGATTGGGCTTCATAAAGACGTCCTATGGTGCATTTACCTGCATGATAACACCATTAGCGCAAACGCCCGACCCCACGGGTGGGATCGGGCGCTGCGTTTCATTTGGCTGCAAGTATTAACGTACCAGCTGCGCCGATGTGGACACTTCCGTGCCATCCGACATCATGCAACGTATAAAGACGCTACCTTGAATCGAATTCGGAAGGGGAATCTGCACGTCCGCAAACGGTGCCGGAGGGCAGGTACCACGGAAGATCTCAGCGCCCGTTACATCATACGCAACTATCCGATTTCGTTGACTTTTCGTACCATCGAGAGTTACCAAGAGATTACCGTCCATAGAGCGAGCCCTGAGGATGACTTGGCCTGCTGGCTTCGCCGCTAGATCGATCCTTTGTTTTTCGAGTGGCACTGGCAGCAGCGTAGAGAGAATCCAAGCCGTATCTGCCTTGTTCCGGTCAAAGCATCTCTGACTGTATTTCACGAGCCCCATAGTCTTTAACAGCTGACTGATGTCTGTCGCTCGCTCTCTCGGTAGTGCCTTATTGCCGAAAACAGTGGGTATACAGGAATCGCCACCAAGCTGAGCGTATTGCGTCCGAATGTACTCATCAGCGTATGACGTCTGCATCGTATCCCATGGCGTCTTCCCTGTGGGATACCACTGCGGATCGGCTAACCATCGGGGAAGGTTGTCAAGCGGAGTGGTATGCTCATCGTAGAGCAAGTGAGCAACGTTCCAATCAAACTGCTCTTTGGTATGCTGAAGCCCGAGTGGAGTTGGGCCACGTCGGTAGGGCAGCGGACGCACATAAACCCGACGGTTTGCGAACTCGCCGGGAAGTTGAACCCTGTGCACACTAACGTTCGGATTCGTACCACGTCTGGTTAGGAGCTTACAGCCTGGTGACGCATATAGTTGAACCGAATCCAGCAGAAGCAGACGCCGTTGAGTAGATGCATCAACCAGCTCAAGCGCAACTTCCATAGTATCCAAAACGTCTTGCGGGTAGATGGCATTTTTCCAGTCTCGCCAGGATGCCCAAGGGCACTGGGCATCCAGAGCGGATATGTGGACCTCACTGGACCCCTTTAGCTGTGTTGACGTTTGCCTTACAAATGTCATCGACGATCCTTCTCGATAGGAAAACACCTGCGTCCGTGCCGCTTCACCAAGCTTTCCGTCCGGTCCCGGTGTTGGCGTACCTCGCACCGAGCAGCATCTGCCTTGGGAGAAGAACTCCTCTCGTGACATTTCCAGGAAGACAAACTGTGTGTCGCTGGGATAGTCTATGCGCACCTCGCCGAATGACCATTCAACAATCGTCGAGTCGAATTCATCGGTGAGAAACGCCAGCCAGTTGTGGCGGGCGTACTCTTTGTGAAATGAGCAACGCAACGCTTCAGGTTGCGGCTGAGCCAGTGCTGTAATTGATGTCAATGCGATGGTGACTATAGCCGCAGCCGCTGCGGCAATGGTGATGCGTTGACAAACGACTGAGACCATACCTGTGAACACCCACCAAACTGCGTGGAGCCTGGAGCTACGCATATTCGATCCTGCCATAACACCGGACCGCTTACGATGCTGTTGCCATCTATGTCGCATAGCAATACCTCCGAAACAGGACAAGAAAAGTACACGAAGAATTTCTCGTTTCACGAACCTACGGTGTTGGCGGCCCCGAACAATCCCTTACAATCGGTATTTTGAGACATTTGCTTTATGACATGTTTACAATGTCTGTGACAAGAAATATTAGCAGTGGATTGACAACCTTGTCTCGGACATTCGTCGCAGAGCTTCTGCACAACGGCAAACGCCCGACCCCACGGGTGGGATCGGGCGCTGCGTGTAATTCGTGAGACGACTGATCGTAGGATCAGTACATGTCCATACCGCCGCCGTGCTGATGCGGTGCGGCTTCCTTCTTTTCTGGCTTTTCAACGATCGTGGCTTCGGTGGTGATGAGCAGCGAAGCTACCGATGCGGCATTTTCGAGGGCCACGCGTGAAACCTTTGTTGGGTCGATCACACCGGCTTCAAGAAGATCTTCGAACTTCTCGGAATAGGCGTTGAATCCAAAGGTCCCAGTGCCTTCCTTGATCTTAGCCACAATCACCGAGCTTTCCAGACCGGCATTATCGAGGATCTGACGGATAGGAGCTTCTACGGCCTGACGGATAATATTGATACCTGTCTGCTGGTCGTTGTTCTCGGTCTTGAGACCTTCGAGCTTACCAAGCGTGCGCAGATATGCTACACCACCACCAGGGACGATGCCCTCTTCGACGGCTGCGCGAGTTGCATGCAGAGCATCTTCCACGCGGGCCTTCTTCTCCTTCATTTCCACTTCCGTGGCTGCGCCGATCTTCAGAACGGCAACACCACCGGAGAGCTTTGCAAGACGCTCTTGGAGCTTCTCGCGATCGTAATCGCTCGTGGTCTTTTCGATCTGTGACTTGATCTCGTTGATACGCTTCTTGATCTCGTCAGAGCTGCCAGCCCCTTCCACGATCGTCGTGTTGTCCTTGTCGATCGACACACGCTTTGCTGTGCCAAGCTGCTGCAGCGTTGCACCGTCGAGCTTGTAGCCCTTCTCTTCAGAGATCACCATTCCGTTTGTGAGGATGGCGATGTCTTCCAGCATGGCCTTGCGACGGTCGCCGAAGCCAGGTGCCTTGACGGCTGCAATCTTCAGTGTGCCGCGCAGACGGTTGACGACAAGCGTAGCAAGAGCTTCACCTTCAATGTCTTCGGCAATGATCAGAAGAGCGCGACCTGCCTGTGCGGTCTTCTCGAGAACTGGGAGCAGATCCTTGATCGCGCCGATCTTTTTGTCGTGGATGAGGATGAATGGGTTCTCAAGAACGCACTCCATCGTGTCGGCATCAGTCACGAAGTATGGTGACAGGTAGCCGCGATCGAACTGCATACCTTCCACAACGTCAACCGATGTGTCAGTACCCTTGGCTTCTTCGACCGTGATTACGCCGTCCTTGCCAACCTTTTCCATAGCGTCGGCAATGAGGTTGCCGATCGTTGAATCGTTGTTGGCCGAGATCGTTCCAACCTGGGCGATTTCTTTCTTGCCAGGGACCGGACGTGAGAGTTCGCGCAGACCGTCATGGATGGCCGTTACCGCCATGTCGATGCCGCGCTTAAGATCCATTGGGTTTGCACCGGCAGTGACATTCTTCAGACCTTCCTTGACGATTGCCTGAGCAAGGACTGTGGCCGTAGTGGTGCCGTCACCGGCAATGTCGCTGGTCTTCGAGGCAACTTCACGCACCATCGATGCGCCGAGATTCTCGATCGGATCTTCAAGTTCGATTTCCTTGGCTACCGTTACACCGTCCTTTGTGATCGTTGGTGCGCCAAACTTCTTGTCGATGACCACATTACGTCCCTTCGGACCAAGTGTCACCTTTACTGCGTCTGCCAACTGATCCACGCCACGCTTCAGGGCGGCACGGGCGTCGACGTCAAACGTTATGATCTTGCTTGCCATGATGATAATTCCTTTTCGGAGTTCTGTTCAACAGATTGTGTGTTGGTAGGGGGCTTACTTGATGATGCCGAAGATGTCGGCTTCGCGCATGATCAGATAATCGTCTCCATCAATGCTGATCTCTGTTCCGGCATATTTGCCGTAGAGAACGGTGTCGCCAACAGCAACAGCCATAGGCGTAATCTTGCCGTCTTCCGATTGCTTGCCTGCGCCAACGGCGATGATGGTGCCCTGCATCGGCTTTTCCTTTGCCGTGTCAGGAATGATGATGCCACCCTTGGTGACTTCTTCTGCTTGAGCGGGCTTTACAAGCACCCGGTCGTGAAGGGGGGTTAGACCCATGATAATCCTCCAGTGTGAAGGTGAAAAACAACTGATTTTCGACAATGAACCGCCACTGACGGATGGATAGCACTCATCGTGTGCGAGTGCTAACATCTATCGTGGGGACGCGAAAATAGAAGGTCAGTGGGCGTGCAACAAGTGAAAAGATGGCAGCACGCTATGGCCAATACGTCAATCTGACGGATTATCTGCCATTATGTCTATGTACTGAGAAAACTCGTTAGAACACGATACCGAAAAGGGCATCGATCACAAGGATACTTGCTGCAGAAATGGTAAAGGCCCGCACCGTTGAGTGTCCGACACCCTCGGCGCCACCCGACGTGCGGAAGCCAACGTGACAGCCGATAAGGGCGGTAAACCCGCCAAAGAAAAAGGACTTAATGATACCGCGAGAGATCTCTTCGATGCTGAAAAACTGCTGGATCGATGTAAAGAACGTGGCCGCACTGAAGTCAAACTTGATACTCGTGAGAATGTACGCACCGACCAGGGCCACAACGTTGGAAAACACCGCCAGAACCGGCATCATGGTCACGGCAGCCAAAGCTCGGGGCATTCCGAGGTATCGATTCTTATCGATGGCCATCATGTCCAGGGCATCAATCTGTTCGGAAACCTGCATCGTACCGATCTGAGCGGCAATCGCGCCCCCTACCCGACCGGCGATGACCAGAGCGGTAAGGACCGGGGTAAGTTCCGTAAAGACCACCGTCGCAATGGACCCACCGATAAAGGGGCGAGCAATTCCTATGAGATTGAACTTTGCGAAGAGGTTCGTGGCCTGAAGCGCGGCGATCGCACCCGTAAATGAACCGACGAGCACCACGAGCGGAAGTGAATCGGATCCAACGATCTTCATCTGTTCCAACACCAGGCGACGATCTTTGACGGCCCGCGGAAAGTACCGGACAATCCCGAACAGCAGGAGCGAGATCTGGCCGACCTCGGCAAACACCGAGAGCATTACCCGTCCAAAAGCGGAAATGAAGTTCATCATAGACTGCAATCTACGACGATGCCCATCGCCACAGGGTGACGATGGGCATCCATCAGTGTTCGAATTTACCGGATACTCTTAGCCGCGACCGCCAGGCATTGTTGTGTCGCCACCGCCCGTTGGACCGCCGCCACCAGGACCACGACCACCCGTGGTGTCACGTCCACCCGTATCGCCACCGCCGCGTGGTCCACCGCCATTGCGGGCATCACGAGCCTTGATGAACTGATCCAGCATGGCCTTTTGCTTTTCGTCGAGGATCGATCCGAGGCGGGCAATGAAGGCGTCATCACAGGCCTTGAGAGCCGTGCGAGCTGCTTCGCGCTCAGGGAGGTTCTTAATTGCTTCGCGCGTTGCCTTGTTCAGATCGCGCAGTTGGGCCCGTGCTTCTTCCTTGCTGATCGTGCCGGCCTTTGCGGAAGCCTTGATCTCTTCGGCCTTAGCCTTAGCGGCGTCGAGAATCGAACGCTCTGCTGTCTTCAGACCTTCGAGAGCTGCTGTTGCACAGTCCTTATGTGCTGCCTGCATACGCTCTACCATAGCCTTCTGCTCAGGCGTCAGGTTCAGAGCGGCGAGCAGACGATCGAACGGGCTCATTGGAGCGCGCTTGTCGGAACCTGGACGCTCTTTGACAGCCATTGGCGTTTCGAGCGTTGCATCCGAGAAATCCAGCGGCTGACCATTCAGGTCGAAGGTCGTCTGGACGTTGTTGACCATTGCCATTGGGTCAGCTGGGTTAGAGCCCATTTCTGAACAGGCAACCAGTCCGAGAGACATGGCAGCGAAGGCAACCATGGCGAGTGTCTTGAAGACATTCTGCTTTTTCATGATCGTACCCCTTTAAAGAGTGATGGTGAAAGATGTTTTGTGCGGATAGAAGAGCGCTCATCGTGGCGCACAGTGCAGGATTCCCCTCGTCGAAGATTGGTTACAGGAGGCCGAAAAAAATTTTCGGTCGTCTGAAAAAAGCGAGTGCTTGCGTAACATGCACGCCGCAAAATCGTCGTACCTGGGCGATTTACGGCTTTTTTCCTCCATCCGACCATTCGGACGCATCAATCATGAGATTTTTCCTCTTCCTATCAGTCATGTTTACCTCTGTAACCATGGCTTTTTCGGGTCTTTTGCCCGGTCAGGACGCCTACCTCATCCGCCGCGAGGCAACGACGTTGCCGGACGGCTCGTTTCGTCAGGCGAAGGCGATCGTGATCGACCGCCCCCAGCTGGGCACATACGTTCCGGGAGTTATCCTGGTTAAAACGCGTGCTGCCCGTGGTGTAATGCGCAATCAAATGGGGATTGAGGCAAGCCCCCTGAACCGAGATCTAGCGCCGCTCCAGGTGGCCGATGTGTCGTCGGCCTACCAGAACATGCAGGATGCGGAAAAGGTGCGGGCCATCGGCATCGACCGTATCTATCGGATCCGCTATAGCGAGCCGATCGATCCATTCGATGCTTGTGCGCGTCTCATGGAGAATCCGGACGTTGAATACGCCGTTCCCGAGCGGATCCATCAGTCGTTCTACACGCCGAATGATACACGGTATAGCTCTCAGACGTGGATGGCACAGATGAAGCTGCCGGCCGCTTGGGATGTAACGAAGGGGGCCAGCACCGTCATCATCGCCATCGTTGACTCAGGTACGGACTGGACGCATGAAGATCTTACGACCAAGATCTGGACCAACACCAAGGAAGTTGCCAGCAACGGTAAAGATGATGATAATAATGGGTTCATCGACGACGTGCGCGGATGGGACTTTGTCGGCAATGTGAATTCGTCGGAGGCCCAGGCCGGAACGGTAAAGCCGGACAATGATCCGAAGGTAAGCGGAACCGTGAACGACCAAACAGGACACGGCACAGTTGTGGCCGGCTGCTCCGGTGCTGCAACCGATAACGCAAAGGGCGTAGCGAGCACCGGTTTCGGATGCCGCATTATCCCGATCAAGGTCGGCTCTGACAACTCAGCTGTTCGCGGCCTGCTTCGTGGATACGAGGCCATAGCTTATGCCGCCGATCTTGGAGCGCACATCATCAATTGTTCATGGGGCGGAGCCGGCGTTGATCCGGGTGCGCAGGACGTAATCGATTATGCCACATCAAAAGGCTCGCTCGTTGTGGCCGCCTCTGGCAACGATGGCATGAATAACGACACCTATCTGCAGTCACCGGCAAGTCTTGATGGTGTTCTGAGCGTTGGTTCGTGCAACTCGGGTGACCGTGTGTCGAGTTTCTCGAATTACGGCATGAACGTCGACGTCTATGCACCGGGCGAGAATATTCTTAGCACCTACCAGCCGAATCAATATCGTGCGCTCTCAGGCACGTCTTTCTCGTCTCCATTGACGTCGGGCATCGCTGGCCTTGTAAAGGCAGTTCACCCCACGTGGACGCCGATGATGATCCATGCGCAGCTACGCGGTACCGTTGATATGCTGCAGGGCGTCACGGTTGACAACCGTCGCCTCTACTGGGGTCGAGTCAATGCGCAGCGAGCCGTGACCACCAATGCCTCGTTCACGTCGGGTGACCGCACGCCGGGGCTTATGCTTGCTGGACTAACGATCAATGGCTCAGCAACGGGACGCATCACCACCACGGAGAAGACCTCGGTGAAGTTTACGCTGAAGAATCTCCTTGCCGATGCCTCAAACGTGCTGGTCACGGCAACCATCCTTGACGGGGGGGTAAAGCAACTTTCCGGCTCAAGTATCACAATGGGCACCATCGCCCGCGATGCCCAGGCATCGGGGACGATCGATCTGCAGCTTGATGACAAATTCCCGTGGTATTCAACCAACCTTCGCATCAGCCTCACGATCTCCAGTGGCTCATACGTCAACCACGAAGTGCTGTTTGTTCCTGTAGAACTCCCAACCTCGAATACCTTCCAGATGGTCTACAATTCTGGTTCTGCCCTCTGGCGTCAGGTTGATCTGGCAAATGACGGAACGCTTTACGCAACTGGTACGATCTTCGGGCAACGTGCAATGCTTCGCGCCGCAGGCTCGAATGGGGGCTTTGCCAACATCCCGTACACAGCGGAAGTGGTGCATGCATTTTCTTCCTCCACGGTCTTCATCGGTGGCTTCAATCAGGGAGCCCCAACCGTGTCCCGTTCGTTCAATGGAGGTCAGGCCTGGGCTAACGCGGACGTCAGTGCGTTCGTCTCGACGGTGGCCGGAATCCACATGTTCGATGCGCAGATCGGCGTTGTTATCGGCAATCCTGTGAACGGAAAGATGGGGCTGGCCCGCACCACAAACGCAGGTGCTGCATGGGCAGCAGTCCCCGGCACTCCTGTAACAACAACTGGTGAATCGATTCAGGCCGGCAGTGCAGGTGCGCATGGTGATGCCATGTGGTTTGGAACATCAACCGGACGCGTCTTCTTCTCCCTGAATAAGGGGCAGTCATGGAGTCAGGGTTCTTCAGGACTCGGAAGTGTAACGATACAGTCGATCGCATTCCGTGACAGCTCGAACGGCGTCATGCTCTACAGAACCGGTTCCGGCGCATTCCGCATTGCCACATCAGTCAACGGTGGTCTAAACTGGAAGGCCGGCACGGTTGATATTAACTCGGCATGGAAGATCACCCCCGTCAAGGTACTCGCTAATCAGGGTCACCACCTCCTCATCGCTTCCGAAGGACAGGTCTATGCGAGCGACAATAACGGAACAGACTGGCAGCCTGTGCTTTCGAAGCCCGTTGCCGGAGTGGTGGACGCGGCGGCAATTGTGGCCAGCCGTCCTGTAGTGGTTCTCTCGGGAGAAGAGATCGGTTCTTTGCAGTATCGGTATGCCGGACCCAATGGTTCGAAGCTTCCGCAGTTCACGGCAACGGAACTCAATTTTGGTGCCCTTGAGAGCGGACAGAATCGCAATCGTACGGTAACGCTTCGCAACAACGGAACGTCGGACCTGAATATTTCGAAATTCGAGGTCCTTCCGCAGGGTAAAACTCCGTCAGGGGGCTTCGTTATCTCCACACCTCCAAAGAATGTTGTGTCAGCCGGAAGTACCATCACTATCCCTTTGCGCTGCGTGGCAACCGACACCGGAAGCTATCGTGCCTCTCTGCGTGTTCTGTCTGATGGGAATCCCGGCACCGTTGAGATGTCGCTCCTCGCAACGGTGGGAACCGCAACATCAGTATCTGAAGATGCAGCCCAGATGGGTGCCGTGCAGATGTGGCCGAATCCGGCAACAACAACTTTTTCTGTGCGTGTGGAAGCCCCTTGCCGGGCTCTTCTGATCAGCAGCACGGGAGCACAGGTCTCTACACTTGAACTTCCTGCCGGAACATCAACCATTGATGTTACCAACCTTGCGCGCGGAGCCTACCGCCTTGTCATCATGCACGGTCTTGCCGTGCGGAGCATGAGTCTCATCGTCGAATAGACCCGAGTTGACCCTCTATCAGTAGAAGCTACTTTTCGAGCCGCTGTCATCCGACGGCGGCTCGTTCCATTTTGAGCCCCCGGCAAAAGCCCCCTGCGTGCGCCTGCGGCGGTTGCGCAACCAGGTGTAGAGGATAAAGCCAACCCCTGCCAGAACAAGCAGAGTCAGCACGAGTGTGCCCCACTGAAATGTCGGTGGATATATACCAACAGATCCATCGGGGTTCGTGTGCGTGTAGGGCCGTGAATAGTAAAACGCAGGATGAAACGGCATTGACCAGTACCACGGGATTACACCGAGCATGTACCCGGTCATGAATCCGTCACCCATTCCGCCGTATCGATTTACAACATAGTTGGTGGTGGTTCCGTTCTGACCACGGAACGCCTGACGTTGCGAACTGCGCGGTACGCCATACCGACCTGTGTAGTCGGCAGGACGGCTCATGCGGGAACCACCGAAGGAATTGCGTGAACTCGGAGCATTGCCAAAACGATTTCCGCCCTGGCCATACCGCTGTGAAGGGGGCGATGACTGGCGATTTGATCGCGAACCACCGAAGGAACGTCCGCTGCTTGGACTACGGTAACTGCGCCCGTAGCTGCGGCCATATCCTCCCCCGCGGCTTCCGCCAAACGAACCGCCTCGACGCTGCGCAAGCGCGTCAACGGGGATGACCCATGCAAGAAGTGCAAGCATCAGGAATGCAGTGGCAAGGAAACGCTTCATTGTTAAAAGACTCCTTCGGTCGTAAGTGACCCGTTCTCTTCGCGGTAGGTGATCTCGGCGGCGAACTCCGCGCGCTCGGGAATATTCTTGGCGCCGCCGAACC
>VEQR01000056.1 GCA_018883125.1 Candidatus Kapaibacterium sp. | reverse complement strand
GTAGAGTCTGACTGACGTGTCGTGCCGTTGAGGGTGAGGTCGAGCTGCCATGGACCGCGTCCACATTCGGAGGCAGGAATGATGTCACTGACCGGTGCTGAGCCCTTCCATGACTTGGCCACAGACCACGGATGCCCCATGCTCTTAGCCTTCGACTGAACGTCACGAGCTGTTAGGTCAAGTCCAACGCCAACGCCTGCGATCGCACTCCATGCATCCTCAGCGCTGATGTGATCAACATCGCGACCTATCACAACGACAAGTTCAACTTCGTGATGAACATCGTTGGAGAATGTTGGTAGGACGATCGGGGAACCATTCGGTCGATACGCAGCAGGGGGCTTGATGAAGATGATCGGATCTTCTACAATCACGGCTCCCATTTCACGAGCATGATCGGCGTAGTTTCTCCCGATGCAATACATGGTTCCAACAGGAATCACTAAACCATCCGTGAAGTGCCATGTGTGATCGGCTGTCATGGTTGCGTCTCGTCCGTTGGTGAATCTGAGATCTCTTCCCGCGCGGGGTTGGCAATATCGACGTCGGTAGCCTGATCCGTTGAATCCGAGATGATCGCAAATGAGCGCTGACGATACGTGTTTGCCGGGTTGGCATAGACCTTCTGCATGAGTCGACCGAAGATCGGTGCGGCTGCACGTCCGCCCTGACCGTAATCTCCGGTGAACTTTACCCGCTGATCGTCGAATCCAACCCAAATTCCGCACACGAGTTGCGGCGTCATGCCCACGAACCATGCATCGGCAAAGTCGTTCGTTGTCCCGGTTTTGCCGGCAGCCTCGCCGGTAAAGTACCGCCTGATGCTCGAGGCCGTTCCACCATCGACCACGCCACGCATCATGGAGACCATCGCTTCGGCAACCTGCGGCGAGCAGGCCTCGTTGACCGAGCGTCGGGACCGTTTGTCCTCGTAGAGCACATTGCCCATGCGGTCTTCGATGCGGGTGATAAATGTCGGCGTGGTATGCATGCCTTGGTTGATAAAGCATCCATACGCGGATGTGATCTCAAGGGGCGAGACTTCAAGTGAGCCCAGGGCGATCGATGGTACCGCCTGCATCGGCGATGTGATGCCCATTTTGCGACACAGTTCGATCACGTTCTGCGGTGTTGTGTAGCCGGGCAGCGTAACGAGGCGGGCCGCAACGGTATTCGTCGAGAACTTCAATGCAGTACGGAGCGGGATCGCGCCGCCACCCTTGCGCGATCCGCCCGGGGCCCAGACGGTGCCATCTTCGAGCGTAAAGCTGAAGGGTCCGCTTTCGATGAGCGATTCCGGTGTGAGTTCCGGCTGCTGCTCGAGAGCGCTTGCGTAGACAAATGGCTTGAACGACGAGCCGGGCTGACGTCGGATCTGGGTGACGTGATTGAGCGAATAGCGCGATGCGGTATTCAATCTCATGCTCTGTGGGGACGCGCCCACCATGCCGACGATCTTTCCGGTCCGCGGATCAATGACCACAAGGCCGGTCTGAATGGTTGTTGTTATGCGCTTGACGCTGTCAATGAACTGCTGGTTCTGCCGCAGGCGTCGGGCGATCTCCGGCCGACGGTCACTGGCGGCGCCGATGTACGAAGCATGACGTCGGATGGCGCGCTCGATGAATTCACTCTGCAGGGAGCCCCTTCCTCGCCACGACCACGACGCATCGAACTGACGTTGGAAGTCGGCAAGGTGTTCGCTCACGGCATCGTTGGCAGCCTTCTGAACACGGGAATCCAGCGTTGTGTGGATCACCAGTCCGTCCCGATACACATCATGTCCCTCGAGTGCCCTGCTGAGTTCTTCGTTCGTGGACAATTGCTGGCGGATCATTTCCACGAAGTGGGGTGCAATACCGCGAAACACTGTTGCGATCGCCGGTTTGCGAAGTCCTTCGGATGTGGCTTCCGCCCAACGTGCTTCGGTAAGGAAGCCCTGCTCGAGCATCATGCCGAGAATGAGATTGCGCCGTTCGATTCCCAACGAGTCATCCGAGCCGTATTTCTCTGGTGCTTTGAATAGTCCGACCAGGTATGCGCACTCGGCCGTTGTGAGCTTCATGGGCTCTTTGTTGAAGTACGAATGAGCTGCAACGCGCAGGCCGTACGCACCGCGTCCGTAGTACACTGTGTTGGCGTACATCTCCAGAATCTCATTTTTCGTGTAGGCCCGTTCGATCTGCAGCGCCGTCCACGCCTCACGGATCTTTCGCGTCACCGTCTGCTCTCTGGTGAAGTAAAGGTTGCGGGCAAGCTGCTGCGTAATCGTTGAGGCCCCTTCCTTGGTGCGCATGGCAAAGACATTCTTGACCGCAGCCTTGAAAATCCGGGTGAGATGGACGCCCCAATGATCGTAATAGGCACGGTCCTCTGTGGCGATCAGCGCGTGGAGAAATGCCGGTGGAATGGAGTCGTAGGATAGGTTCGTGCGGCGCGTAGTGGCATAGAGATCCAGCATTACGCCGTCGGCACTGTAAACCTGCGTAGCAAGCTCCTGCGGTGGATTCTCGAGCTGCTCGAGTGTGGGCAGACCGCTGCTGAGACCGTACCAGATGATTCCGATAACGCCGAGGGTTATGACCACCAGGCCAATGCCGGCAATGCGGGCTACGCGAGAGGGCGTGATGAACGAGGGAATGTTCATGACTTCACTGAACCTTGATCAATTCTACACGGCGGCATCGTTTACGCCAGGTGTCCGTCGATTCGCCTGGCCGACGTTCGAGGAGGTCGCGCTCGCCGCGTGAGCGACCTTCGAACAACTCGCGTGGTAAGCCCCCTTCAACCAGGCGGTCAATAATATACTCTACGCGCTTGCGGCCCAGCTCTAGGTTGTCGGCATCGGTGTCCACATCATCGGTGTGCCCCGTGAGGATGATCTTGCGGATCGTTCCGCCACTGGACTTGACGTTGGCGACAAGGTCCTGCACGTCTCGCGTCCACGAGCGTTCGAGTTCAGAGCCATTCGAGTCGAGTGAGTTCGGATAGGGATTATCAAACACCGATGTTGGGAAATTCACGCGCAACACAAAGGTCGATGAAAGGCCAAGGGGCTTTGTGGATTCAACAACGCGATTGCGTTCGCTGGCGGGAACTACCGTTACGATGTTGTCGAAAAACAGTTCGCGATTCTGAGCGGTGATCTCCACCTGACGTTCTACAGGCACTCGGAGACTATAGGTGCCCGATGCGTCGGTGCGGGCGCGCGAGAGAACGTCGGTCGACTGCGGTAAACGGGCGATCACCTCAGCGTCGACGACCGGCCGCTGCGTTGTTGTGTTGATGACCTTCCCCTTATAGGTGGCCTGACCGGCCGAGAACGGATCTGCTGCTGCGACGATAGCTGGTGGCTCCGGAGCTGAGTCGGGTTTTCGGTGCAAAACCCAGATGTCGAAGTCCCGACGCGAGGCATCACGTCCGGCTGGCCGTGTAGAAGCCACATAGAACGTCGAATCCGGCATCATCACCGGAAAGATCTCGTCGAACGCAGAGTTGATCGGCGTACCCACGTTGGTTACCGTCACAACGCGCAGCGAGTCGGCCTCCTGCATCACCTGAGCTTCGTGAACATCGTACCCACCATGAGAGGTGTGTCCGGCCGAGCTGAACAGCAGGCGCCCCTGTGGGGTCCACGATGGCGAGAGCTCATCACATGGCGTGTTCGCGGCGTGAAGGGGGCGAATCGTGCCAACCGAAGTACCGAGGTAGGGGGCATACCAGAGATCGGCACCACCCTGAGTTCCCGTGCGGTCCGATGCGAACACGATCCAGCGCCCGTCAGCCGACACCGCCGGATGTCCGTCCCAAGCGACCTCTTCATCGATGATCGCTACGGAGTCGATACGGACGTCGGCCCGTGAGACATCAGCCTTATGAATCGATGCATCACCCATGATGCGTCCATTCTGCTTGATGGTCGTTAGAAACGGTAGTGCCGTTGAGATGGTATCGGATGAGCGTGACTTGCGGACGTGCGTGGCATCCAAGATGTCGAACCCCGTGGATTGCCCGTCACGTGCGGTTTGACCGAGTAGGACAACGGCTGTTGTGGGAGACAGAGGCTGCAGCGCATACTCCTGCGCCGGGGTGCCGGCACCATCGACGCGTTGCATTGTCCACACAGAGAAACCCGGAGATGTCGGGCGAGACATGTCAAGGGCTCGTGCAGGGGCCGGCAGTGCCGAACAGATTGGCGGCGGCGGATGCGGTGGAGGCGGCTCGGCGTACCGGTCGTAGCGTGGCAGCAGGCTGCATGAGCTCGCTGCAAGGCATAGCCCAACAAGAAGGCAATTACGAAAACGAAACGTCCGCACAAGCCAAGGCCGACTGGAGTCTGTCCATGTATTCGTCATCGGAGATCTCGATTGCCCCGAGCGAAGCCGTAAAATCATTGATGTACTGGGTATCCAGCAGAGCAAAGTGTGTATCGATCAGATGATCCACCAGCCGTGCGAAGGCCACTTTCGAAGCGTTGGATCGGAGCGAGAACATCGACTCACCAAAGAACGCCGCGTTGATCGCCACGCCATAGAGTCCACCAACAAGCTCATCGCCAATCCACGTTTCTACGCTGTGAGCAAAGCCCATCGTGTGCAGTTCGGTGTACGCGTCGATGATCTCGTGAGTGATCCACGTCTGGTCGCGCTGGGAACACCGTAATATAACCGTAGAAAAGGCCTCGTTGATGGTGGTGCGCATCAGCCCCCTTGCCTGCTCTTTTCGGACGGATTTCGGAATACGAACCGCATCGAGGGGGATGATTGCCCGCAGCTGCGGACGGTGCCAGTAGACCTCACCATCGCGCTCGTCTCCCATAGGGAAGAATCCCCTCTGGTACCCCATGAGAATGATTTCAGGATCGAGCATTGTCAGGGCCGACGGATGGCACTGTACCGAACGTAGGGTATGCCCTTTGCATCGCAGAAGAGCTGCTGATCTGTCCGAAATCCAAATGGCCAGGTGGCATCGTCCTCCAGCGGACCAAGCTCGAAAAGGGGCGAGGCATCGATCACTTCGCGCTGATAGGCATCCACATCCGGCCGGTCGGTGGCAAGCCAGAGACGTCCACCGGGCTTTAGCACCCGGTGCACAACGCCCAGGAAGTCCGCCGTGAAGGCCCTGCGTTTGTGGTGACGTTTCTTTGGCCACGGGTCGGGAAACAGGTACACGGCATAGTCCACCGATTCCGGCTCTATCCATTCAAGCCCGTTGGCCAGCGTATACCATTCGGCATGGGCATTGCCGAGTTGCTCGCCCCTTGCCACCTCGTTGATGTACTCTGCCAGCACGCTCCGAACCTCGATTCCGAGAATATTCAGATTCGGAAACGTAAAAGCGTGGTGCAGAAGGAACGCTCCGCGTCCACAGCCGAGATCCAGCACGTTTGCCGGAGCCCCGTTGGCGAACCACTCGTCCCACTGTGCTTGCTCCCGTGTAGGCGGGTACCAGGGGGCGATAACATGCTGCTGGGAGGCCGGCATGTAGAGCTGGGGGTTGGCATGATGCCGCACGCGCGGTATCGGGTAGCGGGCCCAGTCGATACCGGGCGTTTCGGTTTGACGTCGATCCATAGGTGCTACAAATCTACCATTACGTATATTCGCCGTTCTTCCGACCCTCTTCGAGGGGGTGGAAGGACTTTGCCGATTGTTGCCGATAGTATGACGTGGAGGACTCTTGAGTTCGAAAAATCTGGGCAAATGGTTGCTCATCGTGTTGCCGCTGGCAGCAGCATTTCTGTTGCTGTGGCCGACGATCAATTATTCCCTGCTCTCGTCTGAGCGTGCCGAGCTCGAGGCCGACACGTCCCGCACGGGTCGCGAAGCGCTTGCCCGTTGGGATGCCGACAACAAGGAAGCCTTTGAAAGCGCCCGCGCCGGACGCCTGAAGCTGGGTCTTGACCTCCGTGGTGGTGCGTACCTCACGCTGGAAGTGGATGTTCTGAAGCTGATCGAATCATCTGCGGATGCTTCGGCCGTGGATGACGACTTCCGAGCCATCATCGAGGAGACACGCAAGGCAACGGACAACAGCGATCTGGACGTTCTCACGGTGTTCTTGGAGAAGTTCCGTGCCCGTGGCAAGAAGCTCATCAATTACTTCCCGGCCTCTGAACTTACAGAGCAGGCCGTTGAAGATAAGCTGCGTCGCGACGCTTCGGGTTCTGTTGATCAGGCCATGGAAGTGCTTTCACAGCGTATCAACAAGTACGGCGTATCGGAAGTCAGCATCCAGAAGCAGGGCGCACGTCGCCTTGTGATCGAGCTGCCGGATGAAAAGGATACGCTGCAGATGCGTGAACTCCTTCAGCAGACGGCTCGTCTGGAGTTCAAGCGCGTGATGACAGACCGTAACCTGGTGAAGGCATTCTATGCAATCGACCAGGCATATCGCAATTACAAGTCCGGCGTTGTTGCCCCTGCTGCAGTTGATACGACGGTAGCCGATACGGCAAAGAAGGACGTTGCGGCTGCGGCTGACACCACGAAGAAGGCCGATACGGCCAAGGTGGCCACAGACACCTCGAAGGGTCCGAAAGATCCATACAAGGGGCTCAGCGATGATGAAAAGGCTCGTCGAATCAAGGCGGAATACCCATTCAGCTACATGATCTTCGGTGCCGTTGCTGCCAACGAGCAGTCAGCCCCGCAGTCATTCGACATGGTGGGCCTGAAGATCAACGGCATCACACCGGAGCAGCTCCCTGAAGCAGGTATCTTCAGTTTCCGCATTGCCGCCGAAAAGCTTCAGGAGTTCCTGAAAATCCTGAGCATTCCTCAGGTGCGCGCAGCCATGCCGAGTGATGTGGATATTCTCGTTTCGGCAAACGGTCAGGCCAGCAAGCCGGGCGCACAGCCGGAAGCATACGACGTGTATGGTGTGGCCCGCGATGCAGATCTGATGGGTGATGTGATCGAAGACGCCTATCCGAGCTTCGATAATTCAAATCAGCCGATCGTGCTGATGAACATGAACGCCGAAGGTGCCGACGAATGGGGTCGCGTGACTGGTGCGAACATCGGCAAGCGCATCGCCGTGGTTCTTGACGACCGCGTGTGGTCAGCCCCGACGGTGCAGAACAAGATCCCGAACGGATCTTCGCAGATCACCGGTAACTTCAAGCCCGAAGACGCAATGCGCTTGGCCGTTGTGCTCAAGGCCGGTGCTCTGAAGGCTCCGGTCAAGATCATCGAAGAGCGCGTTGTTGGTCCATCGCTTGGTGAAGACTCGATCCGTCGCGGTCTTACCAGTACCGGCATCTCTTTTGCGCTCATCATCCTGTTCATGATGGCCTACTACGCCATCGGCGGTGCCATCGCTGACGTTGCTCTTCTGATGAACATCCTTCTGACGGTTGCCGGTCTGGCAGCTTTCGGTGGTACGATGACGCTTCCTGGTATTGCCGGTCTGATCCTTTCAACGGCCATGGCGGTGGATGCGAACATCCTGATCTTCGAGCGCATGCGCGAGGAACTCTACGCCGGCAAGTCGCTGAAGAGCGCGGTGGAGCAGGGCTTTAGCCGTGCTTGGAGCGCCATTCTTGACTCGAACCTTACCAACATCGCCGGCGCTATTCCGCTGATGGTCTGGGGCTCCGGACCGATCAAGGGATTTGCCATTACGCTTCTCGTGGGTGCGATCATTACCCTGTTCACGGCCGTTGTTGTTACGCGCGCCATGTTCCAGCTGATTATCGCCAGTGGCGCCACGACCTTGAACATTGGACAGAAGAGGACGGCCTAACATGGATCTGATCAAAAAGACCAACATTGACTTTGTCACCAACCGCAACTTCTTTCTGCGGTTGTCCATCATGGCCAGCATCATCGGTCTGGTGATTATCCTGCTCCCCCAGATTCCTGGTTTAGGCCTGCCGAAGCTGATCGAGCCGGGTATCGACTTTACGGGCGGCACGCAGACGACGGTGTCGTTTGCCAATACGGCTACATCAGCCGAGCAAGTGCGTGGCGCACTCGCCGCAGCTGGCTATACCAGCGCTGAGATCAAGTCGTTCGGTAAGGATGGTGACTTCCTGATCCGCATCAATGACATCAAGGATGAAGCATCAAAGGTTTCTGCTGATCTCGTGCAAAAGCTGAACGCGGCATTTGCGAAGAATGGCGAAAAGGCCGTGATCCTGCTCGGTGCTGACAATGTCGGGGCAAAGGTGTCCGCAGAGCTTGCAACCGACGCGATCATCTCGCTGATCATCGCTACGGTTATCATTCTTCTCTATGTGGCCTTCCGCTTTGAGTTCGCCTACGGCGTTTCGGCTATCATTGCTCTTGCCCACGACGTCTCGATGGCGTTTGTGATCTCGGTCCTGGTTAACAAGCTTGGTATTCTCAACCTCGAGCTGTCGATCAACTCGCTTGCCGCATACCTTACGATTCTTGGTTACTCGATCAACGACAAGGTGGTGGTGTTCGACCGTATTCGTGAGAACCGCGAGAGGCATCGTGGAATGCCCCTTGCAGAACTCATCAATCACTCGCTCAATGAAACCCTCAGCCGTACGCTCATCACGGGTGTCGCGGTGCTTGCTGCCCTTCTGGTGATGGTGTTCCTCGGCGGTGATGTGCTTGAAGGCTTCGCCTTTACGATGTTCATCGGAATCGTGGTCGGTACGTACTCTTCCATCTACGTTGCCTCATCATTCCTGATCTGGTACACCGAGCGCGTAAAGCACAAGAACGTCGGCTCTGTAGCCCACACCGAAGCCTGATAGGCCCCCTACATGAGCGTATCCATCATTGTTGGGGCGCAGTGGGGCGACGAAGGCAAAGGAAAGATCGTTGACCTGCTCTCGGAGCAGGCAGACGTTGTTGCTCGGTATCAGGGCGGTGCCAATGCCGGACATACCATCGTCTTCGATGGGAAGAAGTTCGTTCTGCACCTGATCCCTTCCGGCATCCTGCATTCGCAGACGACCTGCGTCATTGGCAATGGCGTGGTTATAGACCCCGTGGCCTTAATGGACGAGATACGCATGCTCGAATCCATGGGTATCGATGTGGCCGGACGTTTGCATATCTCGCATAAGGCTCATCTCATCATGCCGTATCACAAGATGATGGATGCGGCCCGTGAGAAAGGGGCTGGCTCGATCGGCACCACTGGCAGAGGTATTGGTCCGGCGTATTACGACAAGGCTCTTCGCACCGGCATCCGAATCGTCGATCTGCTCGATCGTGATCTGCTGCGGGAGAAGATTCGCATAAACCTCGACGAGAAGAACCGCATTCTGCAGTCACTTTATGGTGCGGAGCCCCTTGACGTTGAGTCGATGATCGAAGAGTACGTCGAATTTGATACGGTCATCGACCCGTATATCACCGATACCACGGTACTCCTGAATACGGCCATCGCAGCCGGAAAGAACATCCTTGCCGAAGGCGCGCAGGGGGCTCTCCTGGATCTCGATCATGGCACGTATCCATTTGTGACCAGTTCTAACCCCACATCGGGCGGGGCATGCACGGGGCTTGGTATACCGCCAACGTGTATCGACTCGGTCATCGGCGTTGTGAAGGCCTACAGCACACGAGTTGGCAATGGACCGTTCCCGACGGAGCTTCTCGATGATACCGGTGAAGTGCTCCGCCGCGAAGGTCATGAGTTTGGTGCCACAACCGGACGCAGCCGTCGGTGCGGATGGCTGGATATTCCGGCGCTGAAATACTCGGCGATGGTTAATGGCATCTCGGAAATAGCGCTTACTAAGCTTGATGTTTTGGGTGTTTTGGACGAGATCAAAGTGTGTACCGGTTACGAGGTTGACGGCAAGCCAGTAAAGTCCTTCCCGGCCGACGTTGCAACACTCTCTCGCGTCACCTGCACCTATGAGACATTTGCCGGTTGGAAGACGTCCCTCGAAGGTGTTCGAACATTTGCCGAATTGCCCACGGCTGCTCAGACCTATGTCTCGGCCATCGAAGCCATGCTTGGCATTCGCGTGAGCTGGGTCTCCACGAGTCCGGCACGCGAGGACACGTTCCGCCGCTGATTCCGTCGATTTTCGGCGGTAAAACAACGAGGGATTTGGTATGTTTCCGGCATGTGCCGATGAAACACCTCCTCACCATCCTGATTGCCACCCTCAGCGTCTGTTCGCTGAGTGCCCAGACTGCGCAACGATGGAGTAAGGTTGCGCTGCCGAGCCCCTACAACACCGGCTACTACCTCGATATCTACTTCCTGCCATCAAACCCAAACCTGGGATGGGCATGTGATCAGTATCGCGGCTATGTAGTTCGCACAACCGATGGTGGTAACTCCTGGCAGGGGACAACGGTAACCGGCGGTGGTGGTTGCCACCTTGAGTACATCCAGTTCCTTGATGCCAACGTAGGATACTGCTCGGGTCCGTGCGGCATGTATAAGTCCACTGATGGCGGAGTCACCTGGAGGAGTATCAAGCCGGCGGGTTCACCAACCATTTGGGGCGGATGGTTCCGCAATGCCAACGAGGGCTGGTTCACCGGAGGGGGCTGCGGGTCATCGACGTTTCTTCGCACGATCGATGGCGGCGCGACGTTCACAACGGTAACCGACAACACCGTTGCACGATCGGTCATGTCCGATCCCTATTGGGCATCCGACATGTCACCCGGCGAAGTGTTTGCCATCGGAAGCGGCACGCTCTGGAGGTCGGGTGATGATGGTCTTACGTGGGCTGTCCATGCAAATACCGGACTCAACTCACCGTGGCACGAAGAACTGGCAATGGTCGGTCAGGCAGTGTTGATTCCCAACGCTCAACAACGGTGCGCCTCCGGCTATCCTGATAGTCCAGGAATGCGGTTCAGTCCGAATAGGGGGCAAACTTGGCGCGACTTTATAACCGGCGAACCTATGTACGGCACGTTTCTTCATGATACCCAGCGCGGATGGGCCTCAGGAGCAAACGAAGCCGTGTACTACACGTCCAATGCCGGACAAACATGGACGAAGAGGTCGTGCGGTCTTGAAGGGGCCGACACTGACGATATTTTCTTCATTGATGACAACAACGGTTGGGTTGTTGGAGAAGGCATCTTCCGTACAGCGCCAGCGCTGAGAACCCAGTCTGACTCTACCTTCCGATTCAGTTTCATCTGTCCGGATTCCACCGGCCGCGATACGGTTCGCGTACGTAATGTCAATTGGTTTAGTTCTCCGATGTCGGCAAGTATTATCGGACCCGATGCTGCGATGTTCAGTATCGCCAATGGGCCGATTCCAACGTCTATCGGATCGTGTGCTTTTCAGGATGTGGTCATTACCTACCGACCAACCACAAGAGGTGCACATTCGGCAACCCTTGCCGTGACATTTCAGCAGCCGGACACCACGCTGTACGTGCAGCTCGATGGTTCTTCCGCAGCACCTACGGCAAGCCCGGCTGACACAATTCTGACGTTTACCGGGCCGGTTGGCCAGCCCCTTAACAAGACTCTCACATGGAGGTCTTCCTCGTCGACTCTTCTGGAGTCGATCGTTTCGATCTCCTATGCGAGTGGTGATTCAACGGTCTCGATGGCCGCTGCACGATATCCCGAGATCGTACGCTCGGACGTCACGCTCACGTACATCAGCTGTGTGCCGCAGGATACCGGGTGGACGCAGACGCGGTTCCGCGTTCGGCTTGGTCCATGTAAGCGAGACACATTCATCACAGTTCGCATCTATGGCCTGTCTCCGATCATGACCAGCGTGACGGGTGTATTCACATCAGCAGCATGCAGAAAGAGCGACACGCTGCGGATTCCAATTTCCAACACTGGAAATGCCCTGCTGGAGATCTCCTCGCTCCGGATCGACAATACCGCGTCTGCGGCCTTCTCGATCGTCGGCTTTACCAGTGGACGCAAGGGAGTCCCTTGGCGATTCTCGGTCGGTGACAGAGACACTCTTCTTGTTGCCTATGTCCCTGATAGGGGGCGAGACAACTCCACGCTTGAGATCATCAGCAACGATCTTACACGAAAAAGGGGCGTGAAGACGCCGTGGTATGTGAACCTGCAAGGATGGTCTGATAGACCGCGGCTGACAGTTGACAAGAAGATCATCAATGTCGGTTCTCTTTGTCTTGGGTCAGTTGTCGAGCGCACCATCAACGTCATGAACGTCGGATTTGTGCAGGCCACCATCTCGGCTTCGGTCACCTCAAAAACGGTATCAGTACGGCCGACAACCAAGACGGATGTGATCGGTGGCCAGACCAAGCAGGTTACCGTTGTCTGCGCGCCAACAAAGAGCGGACCATTCACGGATACAGTGTACGTAAGCGTGACACCGTGTGACACGGTGATTCCGGTGATCATTACCGGCACGGTTGAACAACCGGAGGTTGTTATTCGTCCGGCGGTGATTGCTGATTCAGGGAAGCCCAATGAAACGCTGCGAGGGCGTGCGGTGATAACCCTGGCGCAAGGCGATAGCGTGCAGATTACAGAGATACGTGTTACGCCCCTTCCGTCACTTCTAAAGTTTATTCTCCCGACGTTGCCACGCCGACTTACGCGCAACGACAGTATCGTCATCAACTTCACCTATAGCTCGCCGGTTCCATCGGAATACCGAGGCGTGATTGAGGTGGTTGGTGCAACGTCCTGTACCACACGCACGTCATCCGATCTTCGATTCTCCGTGATCAGCAATGAGGTGCAGATCACTCCAGATACCCTAGGGTGGGAATATCGGTGCACCAAGCGTGCTGATGAGCAGAAGATCTCGGTGTTTGCCAAGGGGAGTGTGCCCGTAACGGTACTCAGTGCACGGCGCAGGAGCAGCAATGGGCCGTTCTTCATCACGGGTCCGGGCTTTCCCTTGGTGGTGAATCCATCCGAGACCCGAACAATCTCTCTTTCCTTCGATCCTCCGCAGCCGGGCATTTACGTTGACACTATCGATGTACAAACAGATGTTCCCGGTGTTACGATTGCCATTCCGGTGAAGGGGGCATATCTGCTCTCAATGGTCGCGGCTGATCCATCGTTGGTTGATCTTGGTAATGCCTACATCTGCGATCCGGCACGTTCCTTCACGGTGCGTCTTACCAATACTGGTGACCTACAGCATACCATTCGGCTGACGGCGAGTGCGGGGCTGAAGAACGCGAAGATCTCTCGGACGTCCGTCACCCTGCTAGCGGGTCAGGCCGATAGTGTTGATGTGCAAGTGCAACCGAGTGACTTCGCGCCGAACACACGAGTTGCCGGGAATATCTTCGTCGAAGAAGATGTCTGTCGGCAGAAGGATACGGTCTTCGTGAACATGCTTGTTCTTGGTCCGGCTGCTCCACTTCTTACACCGGATCCTCTTGATGTTGGAGTGGTCACTGTCGGAGGACGTGCCGTTGGGTCGGTCACGATCGAGAATCCTTCACCCGATACCATGTCGATCATTCGGGCACGCATCGAACCACCGCTACCGGAATGGACGCTTAAAACGGCGCTGAATGGACAACGCATAGCCCCCTCGTCAAGCATCATTGCCGACTTCGAGTTTGTTCCAACAACAGCCGGGCGGAGCACTACGCGGCTTATCTTCGAGACAAATGCCGGCTGTGCCGATACCACAACATCGGTGATCACGGGTGAGGGACGCGATCCGAAGGTGCCGATAACGTATCGCATTCCACTGCGTGTGAACGAATACACGGTGGGTCCGGAAGAAGTGCTCGATATTCCCGTGTATCTCGATGCGAATGTTCGCGATGCTCTGCTGGATAGTCTTGCGTGGACACTTCGCTTTACACCGGTCAATCTGACGGTTGATTCGGTGATGACAGGATCAGCACTTGACGTTTCGACCACTGCGGACCTTCAGCCCGGCGCAGTACGCTTTCATTCCTACCGCGCCGGCGCGTCGTTCGGAGGTACAGGTTCACTTGTTGTTTTGCGCTGCCGCGCGCACTCGGCCATTCCCGATAGTACGCCGCTGCACATAACCGACATGAAGGCATGGGCTGCCGAGAAAACCGTGATGGACAATGATGACGGCTACGTGATCGTTGATGCCTGCGGTCCGCGATTCCTGATCGACCTTATGGCCAAGTCCAAGTTTGCGATCCAACCGCCCCTTCCCATCACATCGAATGCGTTGCCTATTCGCGTTGAAGCAGAGAACGATGATGTGATGGATATCCGCGTGGTGGATGCACTGGGACGGGTGGTGGCATCATTCGTGCGCGTGCACGTTGGCAAGGGGCTTTCCACGCACCAGTTCGACATTTCGAATCTGGCAGCGGGGTCATACAGCGTAGTGATTCAGTCAAACTCCCGCGGTGCGTTTACTTCGACGGTGCCGATTGTTCGGTGATCGCTCCGAAGATCTTCCTTAGACACGCCCGCACCCCATCCTGAAGAGCAAGCTTCGAGTCCACCGGAACCACATCCGAGCCGGACTTGATGGTCTTTAATGACCCGTTCGCTTCGATCGACTGCAAATACATGGTCAGCCGCGCCCCATCGGCGATGCGTTCGTAGCGGCCTGTGAGGATATACGACACATCGAAAGCTTTCAGGATCTTCAGCTCTTGCTGCGTTACGGTGTTGTAGTTCTCTACGAAGTAGAGTCCGTCCTTTACATACATCGAATCCCGCGTTACGTCATCAATGATCGTGTAGTCATCGCGGTAGCGGAGTGCTGCAACTGACGTCTGCATGATATCGTAGGAGGCGGCGATCTTCTCCTTGAACGTCGACCACGTCACATAGTCGTCAGGGGGCTGGGCAAAGAAAATGCCACCCACCGACAGCAGCGACGTTGGACGCATGCGCAGTCCCTCGTCGGCTGTGGCATAGAGATTCGAGTCGCGCAGTGCTGCGCAGAGCGCCCGCTGCATGGAGCTCAGAATGGCCGGGTCATACAGCATCCCGCCAGCAGAGTCGGATTTGAGGAACGTTACTCCGTAACCAACTCCACTGGTGGTGAAGGTGAATCCATCGCCCCCTGCTATCACGATTTCGGAGCGCACCAGGTTCGCAATCCGGGCCACCGAGCAGAACACGATAAGCTCGGCTTTCAGCGAGTCGGCAACGCGCTGGTAGGTTGCTGAATCCCCGATGCGTGCCGCCATTGAGTCCCGCACATTCATTGGGACAACGACGTATTGTTTTGAGAGGTCAAAGGCAAGAGATAGGCCGGTAAAGAGCATCTGCGGCTGCAGAGCCGAGTCGGAAGTGTCATAGTTGAGCCTGGCAACCATCACGCGCTGCACCTGCGCTGATGCGGTGCCAGTGAGAATCACAGTGAGAACAACCGCCCAAATCGGACGTATGATCCAATGTAACGGACTGGTAACACTGGCGTAACACCCACCTAACAGGGTGCCGATAGTTTCGCGGACGTTCGTTCTGTTCTCGTTCATGAGGTCGATTCTTTCTATGAAAACTCTTCTGCTGGCCATCCTTTTGGCCACCTCGTACTCTGCCGCAATGGCCCAGAATGGGGTCATCGAAGGCAAAGTTAGCGATGCCACAACTGGCGAAGTCCTTCGTCAGGCAACCGTGGCTGTTGTCAATGCGAAACGTGGCTCCTACACCGATACGAAGGGGGCTTATCGCATCAAGAAGATGGATGCCGGTACCTACTCGCTCAAGGTAACGTACGTCGGTTACGACGCCAAGATCGTCGAAGGCGTGCAGGTCTCGGCGGACGGTATCACAACGCTCGACATCCTTCTGCAGCCGACAGTGCAGGCCGGCAAAGAGATCGTGATCTCAGCGACGCGGATCAATGACAATGCGGCAGCGCTATTACTGCAGCGCAAGAATGCGGCGCAGGTAAGTGATGGTATCGGCCGAGAGGAGATTTCAAAGCTTCCGGACAGTGATGCCGGACAGTCACTCAAGCGTGTGTCGGGCGTAACGCTTGTCGAGGGCAAGTACGTCTATGTTCGCGGTGTTAGTGACCGCTACAACAACACAACGCTCAACGGAACTACGCTCTCCTCCACCGAGCCGGACAAGAAGGCGTTTGCCTTCGACATGTTTCCATCGGAGCT
>VEQR01000144.1 GCA_018883125.1 Candidatus Kapaibacterium sp. | reverse complement strand
TGTGCTACGAACATGGCAGATTTCTCACCCCACCGGAGATTGATACAGCCAAGAAGATGCAGACATTCTGCATGGAGCAGATGAAGAAGAGCGGCTACAATGCTTTTGTGGCATGGTTTGCCACACGGAGTATTCCTCGACTAGAGCGCTGGAAGGGTCGCCACTAAGCCGGAGGAATCAATGACCGAGGATGTTTGTGCAGATTGGAATCGTGTGACGTAACACGTCGAGATTATCGGTTTCGATTATCAATTGGGCTATATTTTCGCCTGACGATTGTGACCACTTAGATAGGGTGCACTGATGGCGAAGAGAGTTGCCGTTCTTGGCGGCGGCGTGGCCGGAATGAGCGTTGCCCATGAGCTCGTCGAGCGAGGGTTTGCCGTTGATATTTTCGATCGGCATCACCTCTACGTAGGGGGCAAAGCACGAAGCGTCGAGGTGCATGAAACCAACCAGATTCATTCGGGGAAGTACCTTCCCGGTGAGCACGGATTTCGATTCTTTCCGGGATTCTACCGTCATGTGACCGACACGATGTCGCGCATACCGTTCCGTCGGGCTGATGGCAGCATGGGTACGGTGTTCGAAAACCTGACGCCGACAAACCGTGTGCTTGTTGCGCGCACCGGACGGCAATCGCTGACCGCGATCGTGAACTTTCCATCGAGTCTTGACGACCTGCGTGTACTTTTTAGCGACCTGACGGCCGACACGGGACTTACCGACGAGGAGATGCGGTTCTTTACCAAAAGGGTCTGGCAGCTGATGACCAGCTGCAGAGAGAGACGTGCGGATGAATACGAGCGGATTGCCTGGTGGGACTATTTGCAGGCAGATCGATTCAGTGACAGCTATCGGGCCCTACTTGTTCAGGGTCTGACGCGCACACTTGTTGCCGCTAACGCTCACTCGGCAAGTACCAAGACCGGGGGAAACATCTTCCTCCAGCTGATCTTTAACATGACCAGTCCAGGAGTCCACACCGATCGTGTCCTGAACGGCCCAACGAACGATGTCTGGTTGGCCCCTTGGCGCGAGTATCTCGAGCAACGTGGTGTGCAGTTTCACCTTGGCCACACGGTTGAACAACTCATTGTAGGCAACGGCAAGTTGTCCTCGGTTACCGTGCGAGATAATTCTGGTGAACTTCACGATGTTCAGGCCGATATGTATGTTCTTGCCGTGCCGGTTGAGCGCGCTGCTCGGCTTATCACGAAAGACCTCGTTGCGCTTGATTCTAATCTTGAGGGGATCGTGCGTCTGGCGCCGAGCGTAGCCTGGATGAATGGCGTCCAGTACTACCTGAACGTGGACCGACCAATTGTCCATGGCCACACCATTTATTCCGATTCGCCGTGGGCCTTGACGTCGATCTCGCAGCTGCAGTTCTGGCCCGGATATGATATCGAAGAGCGTGGGAACGGACGTGTCCGCAGTATCCTTTCGGTTGATGTGTCAGGCTGGGATTCACCGGGCTCGAATGGCAAGATCGCCCGCGAATGCTCCCACGAAGAAATACGCGTCGAAGTATGGAAGCAGCTCTGCGACGCACTCAACGTTGATGGGAATGTGGTCCTCACCGACGAAATGATAGAGTTCTGGCACATTGATGGGGACATCAAGGCAGAGCCCCATGATCGCGAAATGAATGAAGAACCGCTGCTTGTGAACACCGTCCGATCATGGGATAACAGACCCGAAGCCTATACAGCAATTGGAAATCTCTTTCTGGCTTCTGACTATGTTCGCACAAACACCGATCTGGCCACGATGGAGGCAGCAAACGAGGCGGCACGACGCGCCGTAAATGCTATTCTCGAATCGGTCGGCAGTTCGGAAATGCGCTGTGAGGTGTGGGATGTTCATGAGCCGATTGCTCTGGGGGCACTTCGAGCAATTGATAAACGACGCTATGATAAGGGGCTACCATGGCGTGAACCAATGCACTGGCTGGTGGAGGCAGGGCTATCGATCCTGCAGTTCATTCGACATCGCTTTGGTCGGGCAACGTCCCAACGGGCGGCATCCGATGCACATATCTCACCAAGGGGGCTACCGTGACGATCTGGGAGTATCTACAGAGTCCACATCCGTGGTTCGACACCACGAACTACCAACCATGGCAGATCGTACTTTTTACACTCGGCGCAGTTCTGTGGATCGTAGCCTACGTCATCATCCTGCGTGCTGCCGTTCGTAGAAAGCAACTCATCATCCCCGTTGCGGCCGTGATCTGCAACTTCGGTGCCGAGGTCGGTGCTGCCATCTTTTTTGTACCCGACATGGGGAAGGCATTGGTTGTTGCTTACTGGATGTGGATGCTACTTGACATGGTGATCATCTACAACCTCTTCCGCTATGGTCGTGAGCAGTTCAATGCAGCATACCTTCGGAACAACTTCGGATGGCTGATGATGATGAGCTTCATCTTCAGCATCACCTTATCATCATCGTTCATGGTGCGATATGATCTGCCGATGGGAGTGATTGACAACTACATCGTCAACGTTGTGATGTCTGTTGCATTCATTGGGCTTTTGCTCTCCGAAGGTCCGCACGAATATTCCATGTTGCTGGGCTGGACAAAGTTTCTGGGCACAGGCGTTATCAGTGTCATGTTCCAAACAAAGTATTCCGACAATCTCTTCTTGTCCACACTCTATGTGACGGTTGCATTCTTTGACATTCTCTACCTGATCTTACTACAGAGGATGATGAAGGTGGGTAGCTCGAGATGAGGTTGAGTCTTTCTGGCTGGCTTGACAGCTTCCTGCCCGCGAATCTCGTCCAGCGGCCGGACAACATTCGCCGGCACAAGATCTTCATCGCAACGAGCATGATCGTTGCGCTCTTTGCCGGAACGTATGGTGTGATGAGTTACTTCATCAACTTCACCGTTGGACTTTACGCAATGATCGCGGCCGTAGGCATGTTCGGTGCTCTGCCGTATCTGCTTCGCAGAGGCCAGTCGATGTGGTTTCTTGGAGTGGTGTTCTCGTCGTTCATTCTACTATTGAACATCGTACTTGTGACATTCTCGGGAGGACTCTTTACCTCGCCCGTCACTCCCTTTATCATCCTTCCGGCCATCTTTGCACTCATCTACTGTAACGTCCGAACTGCCGTCGTGTTCGTCGTAGTCTCTGTTGCCTATGTGGTGGTCATGGTGCTGCTGCAGGACTCGATCGCTACCATTCCTGTGACGTATCTGCCGTCGTTTCACACCACTTTTCTAACACTGGCACTCGGTGGGCTGGTGATCATCATGTTCCTTGTTACCAACACATACGAGCAGACAAAGAACGAGGCTCTGCGACTGCTCGAGGAGAAGCAAGAGGAACTGCGAAAGGAGCAGGAACTCAGCGATAGTTTATTGCTGAACATTCTTCCCGAGGCTACTGTTCAGGAGCTCAAGTCCGTTGGTGTTGCCCGGCCGAGGGCCTACGAGATGGTCTCGGTCCTGTTCGCCGACTTCGTGAGTTTTACCCGTATCAGCCAGACCATGACGGCGGCGGATCTGGTCCAGCACATTGATCAGTACTTCACTCGGTTCGACTCAATCATGGACCGACATGGAATTGAAAAAATTAAAACGATGGGGGATAGTTACATGTGCGTAGCAGGGCTGCCTCTTGAATCCGAGCAGCATGCGTTGCGAATCATCGCGGCCGCCAGAGAAATGCTTGCCGTTGTCGAGGAGATTCATCAGCAAGGGGGCGAGCACGAAGGTCCGGGTTTC
>VEQR01000143.1 GCA_018883125.1 Candidatus Kapaibacterium sp. | reverse complement strand
CTCCGTTCAGGGCCGCCTGCTTGAGCATCGCGCGGTAGTACGGCACGTCCTGCGAAATGCGGTCAAGGATCACGTCGTACTCGAAGAGCGACTCCAACGTCACCGCCCCGATCTTGACGAATTCGGCGGCCACACCTGCATGGCGCGCATTGATCTCCTCCACAAGTGCCGGCGGAAACGACTGTTCCATGCCGAATAAGAGTCCGATCTTGTTCATGGGGCTTTTCTTTCGTGAGAGTAGTGGGTGCAAAAATAGCGGCCAGGAGCGGATCAATACCGCAGTACATCTGCTGTTATCGTTACACCGAGCGTAAATGCTTCTATCCCACGGTTGCTGAGAATGTGGGCTCCGAATTCCGGACCAACCGTGACTCTGTCGGCTATGGTGAACTGATAGCTGAGCCATGGATTGATGCCATATTCAACATCAGAGCTTGCTGCTCGCTCAACATCGAGTGAACGCCAGAGCGATTGTAGATAATACATCCCGAGTCCGACGCCAAGCTCGAATCCTTGCGAATCCATTGCGACAACCATTTGAAGTGGGATAGCCGCTAGGCCGGCGCGACCTGTTTCAACGCCACTGACGAGCAGATCCTGACGTGAGAAGACCACGTATCCACTCTGGACTCCAACAGCCAAACGGTGATTCGGATGCCAGACAGCGCGGCCTGCAAACGCGCTTCCCAGGAACGTCGTTGCATCGCTCTGCGCCGTTGGGGGCCGCGAGTACGCCGTCCCCATGAGAGCACCGGCAGCGCTGCATCGTACCCTAAACGTAGAGTCTGCGGCATGCTGAGCCGACATTGAACTCACTGGCAATGCGAGAACTAGAACGATGAGCATGATGCAACTCAAAACCGAACTCCCCGCGCGTAAAAGATGGCAGCCAGCATCGTCGGATAGTTCGTAAGGATTCCATCAAAGACATCAGCTTCCAGGTACCTGCGGACAAATGCCTCGTCGTCAAGTGTCCAAACGAAGACACGTCGTCCTTCGGCCTGCATAAGCTTGACGGTTTCACTCTGAATGCCGGCGGTAAATCTTGGTGCCCAGACCGATGCATCAACCTTTCGCACGGCCTCGATATCGAGTTCACAGAGTACCGGCACTGTTCCGGCAAAGGGGCTCTCCAGGTACCGATTCAACACCGATTCGTCCGGGATTCCAAAGAGAACTTCGAACTTGTTCCTCTTGCCCTTCGCGTAGTCATTGATCTCCTTGGCGATGATCAGGATTGAATCGATCACCCTCACCTGTTTGACGTCGAGCCAGACCATCGTCAAATTAGTACTGTCGACCACAGTCTGTAGCACTTCACGAAGTGTCGGTATTTGTTCGCCATTAACAAGCCGTGTTGAAGAGCGCATCTGGGCCAGTGTGTAGTTCTCCACCGGACCGATGATGTACGAGCTTTGCACAGTTCGAGAGGTGAATGTTGGGTCATGAAAGATGATAGGGATACTATCCTTTGTCATCCGCACATCGATCTCAATTGCTGTGGCACCGAGTCGACTTGCGAATCTCATCATCTCAATGCTGTTTTCACTGTACCCGAGACGTTCGGAATTACGTCCACCTCCGCGGTGTGCAATGATTGTAAAGCCACGGAGCCGCGTATTGAGAAGTCCCTTCTTCACAAGGCGCACGCTTACCGTTTCGCCATTGACCTCGAGTGTGCCAACAAACGTCAGATCGCGTCCCTGTCCAACGCCATTACCAAGATCTTTCATCCCCTCATTTGCAAGAGTGCTCACGTCAAGCCGTCCCACGAGCGACCCCGTAACTGCCCGATACGAAGCAAGCATCCGTGCCACGGAATCGCGAATCCCCACAAAGCCGGAAACAAATACAACGTTGGCCGCCGAGTAGATGGCAACGCGATCGCCATCGTAACGCATGGCGACAGTATCACCCAGGTATGCCGAACCAGATTCGACGGCATATACACCGGTCACAACATCCTTCTGCTTACTTACGAGTGACTTGATGCCCAGTGCGCGCCATTCCGTTACGATGTCTGGATATACGACCGGATCAAGTGCACTCACACACCCGGCTACGACGCAGACGACTATGATCAGTGCGGCCCTCACAGGATGAATCCCAAGAACAACTCAGAAGAGAAGAGTCTCTCATTGAACGTGTTGTAGATGAACCAGGCTTGGTACGGATTGGACGAGTAGGAAAGGCTCACACCCAGAAGCACGTGTGTGGTGTTCCAGAATGGCTGCTCGGCAACGATCGTTAATGAACCGCCAGAGATCTTATCAATGCTGGTGCCAACCTCCTGATCCTCGATACGTTGATCAAGTGCCATGATCATCTCGAGCTCACCACGAGCGGTGAGCGTAAGCTTGTCCAGCATTGCCGAAAGACTCACCGTCGGATAGTTGATCCATCGCTGCTGCGACGTATTGAAACCGTCGATAAACGTGATGTTCCCATACACAAAGGCCGCAGAATAACCGACTCCTGCGGAAAAGGATCCGATGTCCGCTGAGAACAAGCCCCCTGCCTTCACGATTGACGTTGCAATGTTCGACCCAAATCGACCATAGAGATTGAGGTGGTACGGGGTCGTCACTCGCCACCGCAGATCAAGCATCGGAGCAGGCGTCGGATACTCGGTAAGGGGCTGAGGAAGCATCGTCAACGATGGACCAATGGACAGATTCACGTTCGTTGCCTGCACCACACTCGATGAATACACATAGTGCTTATCGGCACTCCCCAGCTGAGCGAAAGCAGAACAACAACAGACAACAACCAGAGCTGCTATCGTGCTAACCAAACGGTACGGAATCAGCATCAGGCTGGCGGATATCCTATTGTGTTGTTGATGAATGCAATCGGCAGTTCAATACGGCGGACTTGTATGATGCCCTGAAGGAGTCCAGAGTTACAGGGCGCAGAACGCAACAACAGACCTACGCGAACAACTTGTCAATCACCACACATCCCTCATCACTTCCGTACTTCCGTAATTCCGTACTTCCGTACTTCAGAAATTGACCTCAAATCCTCGTTCTTCGCTGTAGAGCCCGAATGGGGCTTTGCCGCCCAGCCAGTGTCCAAGGTTAACATACAGGCCGGAGCCGATCGGGGTGACTTCGGCAACGTGACGGTGGCCCATAACCACAACGTCATATCCGTCGGCAAGGCGGGCTTCGGCAAAGTCGCGCAGACCGTCTCGTTGTCCGTAATCACGTGCTCCGGTCAGGTCTCTGCTTCCGTGCGACGTGCGCGATGCGAGTGCTATGCCAAGATCGGGGTGAAGCTTTCGATACATCCACTGAGCAAAACGGTTTCGCAAAACAGAGCGCAGCACAAGGTATCCCGCGTCATTGAGCGCCTTACCGTCGCCGTGCGCAATGTAGAATCGCTTTGAACCGATGGTTGCCGAAACATCGCCGAGGATCACCGGGACTTTGAGTTCCTCCTCGAAATACCGGTAGTGGCCGAAATCGTGATTGCCCATGAGGTAGATCAGCTCGACGCCCGCATCGGCAAGATTGTGCAGCATTGCGAGCGTGCGCACAAAGCGCGCCGGTACCACCGTGCCGTAGTCGAACCAGTAATCGAAAAGGTCGCCAACGATCACGATGTGAGATGCCGTCTGCGATACGTTCCGCAGAACCGACAGAAGACGATCTTCCCGCTGTCGGTCGTCCTGGCGAGCCCCATATCCAAGGTGAACGTCGGACAGGAAGACAACGGACTTGCCCTCCGGAACGTCCAGGGCAATCTGGG
>VEQR01000142.1 GCA_018883125.1 Candidatus Kapaibacterium sp. | reverse complement strand
GACCATCCCGGTCCACATGCACGGTCATCACGCGTCCGGCATGTGCGCGGATGTATCGCTGAAACTGCACCAAGGAGCGTACCGGCATGGTATCTGCGGCCAAGATCACATCACCTGGACGGAAGCCGGCCTTGGCGGCAGGTGCACCGGAAACAATGCCACCGATGCGAACGCTCACATTATCAGGGTAAATGCCTAGTCCACCCTCAGAGGTCATGGACTTTACCAGTCGGCTACCAGCAACGACCATCTGACGTGACTCGCCATTGCGATCAACGGAGATCAGACGCTGAGAAAGATTTTCGTCAACGGTCAGTGCTTCCGCAAAGTCCTCCCACGTTTGCACTGCGTTCCCATCCACCGCACGCACCTTGTCACCGGCCTGCAGGCCCGCTTCGGCAAGGGGCGATGTGGCCTCGACCCATGCAACACGGGTGGTGGCCATTTCTTCGTGACCGTACCACATCGTAAGACTCGTGAAGATGCCGATGGCCAGAAGAAAGTTCATGATAACGCCGGCACTGAGCACGAGCGTCTTGGCCAGAGCACCCTTTGATCGGAATTCGTATGGCTGTGGCTGGCTGTTGGCAAACTCCGTGTCGAAGGACTCATCGATCATGCCGATGATCTTCACATAGCCCCCTATCGGAAAGGCGCAGAGTCGGTAGTCGGTATGATCACCAAGGTCGATATCCTCCGGCAGCTTGCCAACGGTAAAGCCCTGGATCTTATTCCAGCCAAACACGCGCGGCCCCATTCCGAGGGCAAAGACATCTGCACGCATCCCCGTCCAGAGTGCCGTCAGAAAGTGCCCCAGTTCATGGACAAAGACCAGTACACCGATGACGATGATGAAGGAGATAAGGGGCTGCAGAAACGTCATACTGCTACGTAGGTTTACAGTGAAGGAAACGTTTTCGCCACGCGCCGTGCCTCGGCATCAATGGCGATAATGTCCGCTAATGACGGATCATCGTGATGTTCCATGTGATCACATGTGTGGCGAATCACTTTCGGAATATCGGTAAACCGCAATTGATGATCCAGAAATGCGCCCACGGCCACCTCATTGGCAGCATTCACGATGGCACCTGCAGAGCCCCCTGCCTCAAGGGCATCATAGGCGATCTGCAGGCATGGAAACTTCTGCAGATCGGGCGCTTCAAAGGTCAGGCTGCCCATGGCCGCAAGGTCCATCCGCGGAATGTCAAGGGGCCAGCGCCGCGGGTACGACAACGCGTATTGGATTGGAACAAGCATCGTTGGTACCCCCATCTGGGCTTTGACCGAACCATCAATGAACTGCACCATGGAGTGAATGATTGACTGCGGATGAACGACCACCTCGATCCGATTGCCGGGTAGGTCGAAGAGCCACCGTGCTTCGATCACCTCGAAGCCCTTGTTCATGAGCGTTGCCGAGTCAATGGTGATCTTGGCACCCATCGACCAGTTCGGATGCTTGAGTGCTTGCTCGGGTGTAACGTGAACAAGCTTGTCTGCATCGAAGGTTCGGAAGGGTCCACCCGAGGCGGTAATTATCATCCGGTCGACGTCGCTTCGGTGCTCACCGATGATGCACTGCGCAATAGCACTGTGCTCGGAGTCAACGGCAAGCAGTGTAGCGCCATAGCGTTGAACGGCGGGCATCAGGATGCTGCCGGCGCTGACGAGAGATTCTTTGTTGGCAAGACCGATGACATGGCCGGCCTTGATGGCAGCCATTGTCGGCACCACGCCACTGAAGCCGACCATGGCCGAGAGCACAATGTCGTTTCCGGCATCGGCAGCTGCCTCGCAGATTCCTTCTTCTCCGCAGAGAACGGGTCCCGAAAAATCCGGCATTGCCGCACGGAACTCGGAGTATGCGCGTTCATCACGGATGGCCACGCCGTACGGACGGTGACGTCGGACCTGTTCGGCAATGTCCTGCCAGCGCGTGTTACAGGTGATCCAACGGAGCTGTGCAGAGCCCCCTAATCGCGCAACAATGTCGAGTGCCTGCGTGCCGATCGATCCGGTGGACCCAAGCACGGTGATCGATGAAGGGGCGGTGTTGGGCGTACTCACAGGAATCGGCTGGTGATCTCGTTGGTGGACGTTCCGGCAAAACAGCGGAAGTCCCCGGCTTCGAGAGTTTCATCTTCGCGAAGATGTACACGCAGAAAGTAGCTCCGGAGCCAGCGGTTAAGCGTTGTGGCCTTGTTCCGCTCTATGAAATGGATGATGTAGGGATGCGATGCCACGGTGACGCCAAGTGACCATGTACCGGCCCGATATCGCCGCAGCCACCTGTCGATGTCCGACACGACGCTCTCCGGCGAGATCACGCGTCCGGTGCCGAGACAGAACGGACATTCTTCGCTGCTGCGTTCGGCAAGACTTTGCCGAATCCGCTGTCGCGTAACCGGCAGCACGCCAAGCGGCGTGAGCGGATAAACGATGGTCTTCGCGCGATCTCGAGATACTTCTCGCTTCATTTCACTCACGAGCCGACGTCTGTTTTCTTCCTGCTGCATGTCGATGAAGTCGATCATCACCATGCCACCGATGTCGCGCAAACGAAGCTGTCGCGCAACCTCGCGCACTGCTTCGAAATTGGTCTTGACGGCTATCCCCTCTTGTGTGCGCTCGTTCGAGGCACGTCCGGAATTCACGTCAACCACCACCATTGCTTCCGTATGATCGATGATCAGCGAGCCACCGCTCTGCAGCGGAACGCGTCGCGAATGCGACAGCAGTACATCGCGCTCGATGCCATAGACATCAAGCATCGGACGTGTATCACCGTAAAATTCCAGTCTATCAAGAAGATGTGGAGCTGACCGCTGAACGTAGGCCTTGAGATCTCGAAACACCTTGCGGTCATCGACCACTACCTGAGCAATGTCATCCGTGAGCAGGTCGCGGATAACACTATGGGCAACGCTTGCTTCGCGATGCAGGAGCATCGGCCCCGTGGCACCGCGAACCTCCTTTTCCATCTCTCGCCAGTCATCAAGCAGCGACGTGAAATCACGCCGCACATCATCATCGGTAAGTCCCTGAGCAGCTGTGCGAATAATGCAGCCCATTCCGGGCTCAAGCAGCGAGGTTGCGATCTGACGCAGACGCTTGCGCTCGCGCTGGGCAACGATCTTCCGGGAAATGCCGATCGACTCCTCGAATGGCAGGAGTACAACATTGCGGCCCGTTAGACCAACCTTTGTCGTGATGCGAACACCCTTCTGGTGATATGCTTCTCGTGTAACCTGCACCACCACCATTTGCTTGGGCTGCAGGTTGATCTTGATCTCTCCGCTGCGCTTTGTCGAGAACGTCGGCAGGCGCTTCTTGGAATCAATCTTTGAGGTTCTCAGCGCTACATCTGCCGTGGCAACAGAATCAGCCGTCGGACGGTCATCATCACCGTCGTCCGTTGCATCATCCTCCATCGTGGAATCAACATCGCTGAAGTGCAGAAATGCATCTTGCTCAAGGCCGATGTCTACGAACGCCGCATTCATTCCCTGGGCCACCTTTACCACACGGCCAAGGTAGATATTCCCGACGTGGTGCTGCGTGTCGGGCGACTCGGTAAAGAGCTCTGCGAGCTTCCCGTCTTCGGTGATTGCGATCCGAAGGTGGCTCGACGTGGCGTTGATGAGGATTCTTCGTACCATCAAAAAAAGTGGCCAAGTTGACCGTGGCGCCTTGTACACATGCTGACCGTTGCTTCCTTCCGGACCTGGCGGGATTGGGCCTGGTACAACCGCACGGGACTTGGCCG
>VEQR01000141.1 GCA_018883125.1 Candidatus Kapaibacterium sp. | reverse complement strand
GCCTAAGCTTAGGCCGCTATGCCATCGAACGGATGGGTGCCTGTTCCCCTCCGCCTCGGTGTTGCCCTCAAACAGGCTGGCGTGAAGTCGTGCACCAGGACCTAACGTGAGAAACCACTGATGCTGGCTGTAGCGGACCTGTCGATCGGTTACCGAAACAGTAAGACCCCGTAGATCGAAGACACACGTGGTAGGCTTCGATTCGTTCACTTCGGACCCGGGTTCGACTCCCGGCATCTCCACAAACGGGTTTTGGGTTTTGGGTTGCCTCGCTTTGCTCACCCAAAACCCAAAACCCAAAACCCAAAACCCAAAACCCAAAACCCAAAACCCAAAACCCAAAACCTAAAACCCAAAACCCAAGACCCACCGCAAAGAACCCGTAGCGGCCCATGGTTGTGAGAAGCGTAGATTTCACCATGCGAATCTGCTTCCTCTGGCATCAGCACCAGCCCGAATACCGACTTAACGGACGTTTTGTCCTGCCGTGGGTGCGTTTGCACGCCACCAAAGACTATGCGGACCTGCCGGAGATCCTTAGTGAGTTTCCGGTGCCTCATACGATCAACCTTGTTCCCGCAATGCTCGAGCAGATTGATGCCTATGGAATGGGCGTGCGAGACCCCCTTGAGGAACTTGCCGAGATCAACACGAGCGCCCTGTCTGAGGGGCAGCATCGGGAGCTTGCACGCTGGCTTCTAACGCTACGCGATCCGATGGTGGAAGGGCTTCCGCGCCTGGCTTCGATCCTGGCACACCTTCGCACGCATGACCGTCCGGCAATGACGGAACTGGACTGGCGCGACGCTATTGTGCTGTTCCACTTGGCATGGTGCGGACCGGTAACCAGGCGCAAGAGTTCTCTGATATCCGAGCTGATAGAGCAGGGAGCCCACTATTCTGAACAGCAGAAGCTGTTGCTTATGGATGAGTTGCGTCGAATTGTTGCCTCGGTAACCGAACGCATGATCGACCTCCAGAAAAGGGGAGCGATCGATATCAGCGTCACGCCCTACCACCACCCGATACTGCCACTGATCATCAACTCGGACGTTGCCCGCGAGTGCATGCCGAATGCGCTATTACCGCAACCGGCCTACAATGCCCCGTATAATGCACATCGTCACATCCAGCGCGCACTTGACGATTGGCAACGTCGCAGCGGCACGCGGCCGAATGGCATGTGGCCGGCCGAAGGGAGCCTGTCGATGGAGGCCCTGAACGTGCTGGCATCACACGGCGTATCGTGGACGGCAACGGATGAGCATGTGCTGCGCGCCTCTGCCGGAGAGTTGTTTGTGCGAAGCGACGTTTACTTTCCGTACGAGGTGCAGACAGAGTCTGGACCGATCACCGTGCTGTTTCGCGATCACGGCCTCAGTGATGCGATCGGCTTTGAATATGCCTCGTGGGATGCAGCCAGTGCCGCTGCCGATTTCGTGCGGCGGTTAGAAGAGCGACGTCAGCTGATCATCCACGAGCAGGGGGCTTCTGCCCTCGAACATGCGGTGATTCCAGTTATGCTCGACGGCGAAAATTGCTGGGAGTTCTACCGACACAACGGACAGGAGTTCCTGCGGGCGCTTATGCAGAGACTCGCTGATGATGACCGCTTCACCTGCGTATCCTGTTCAGAGGTGGCAGTGTCAGGCCACGCAAGGCGCCTTGACAGGTTGCGGGCTGGCTCGTGGATCAACGGTGACTTTTCGGTGTGGATTGGTTCTGCAACGAAGAATTGTGCGTGGAGCCTGCTGCGTCAGGCCCGAGAAGCACTTGTGCGTAGCGGCCATAATGAAGAATCGATCGCCGAACACCTTGAGGTCCTAGAGGCATCGGATTGGTTCTGGTGGTACGATGAACGCCACCAGGCACCCCACAAGGATGCATTCGATGCAACATTTCGAGCTCGGCTTAAGGCAGTGTTCGAGCTCTGTGGCGAACAGGTTCCCGAAGCGCTGATGCGCCCCCTGTCTGAGCATGAAGGGGACCAGACACAACGCCATCCTGTTACGTTTGGTACGTCGGCCATGCACCGCAATGGTGCTATCGTGCGAGACGTTGCCCTTGAAACGTCGGAAAACTGGCAGCGTCTTCGTGTGCGACTCGAGAGGCGTCTTTCCGGTAACGAGGAACTTGTCGTTCAGGCTCTGGGTGATGACGGAATTGAGCGGGCCTGCCTGGTTGCCGAAGACGAGCTCCTGTGGAGATCACCACATCATGATGAAAACTCCGAGTGGTTTGCCGAGAACGAATTGGCGTTGTATCTGCATGGAAGTCACCACTGGGTGGTAACGCTCATCGAAGAGGATGGGGGTGGACGTCGCACATCACGAATTGACCTGACACCCAACGGTTCGATCGGTTGATCAGGGGTCGATAAACACGTCCACTCGTCGACTCTGCGGCGCATCATCGGCAACAGGACGTCCACCGGATCTCTCGACGCCCCTTCCCTCATGTCGGATGTGTTGTAGCCCGCCACCCGGAACAAGGATGGTGGCCTGCTCGGCTACAACTCGCGCGCGAGCGCGCGACAGGCGCGCGTTGGCTTCGGCACTGCCGCTTGCATCGGCCCATCCCGTTACGCGCAGTCGCGACAGAGAGCCTGTGCCAAGGAGCGTTCTCAGGGCTTCGAGACGTGCGTGACCTTCAGGCGAGAGCACCGAATCGGCCTTGTCAAAGTAAATGGTGCAAAGGGGCTTGTCTTTCGCAACAACAATCAGTGTGATCTCCGCTCGTTTGAGATCCGGCGCACCGGCGTCAAGGAGATGCCACGACGAATTCTTCGCGATGGAGAGCTCTGTGGTTGCATTCGTCTCCAGCATCAACGTTGCATATCTGGTTCGTGCATCAAGTGGCCATCCGAGCCCATCAGCACAGGAGCCGGATTCAGAGTCGGCTTTGACAATTCGTAGCCCCTTAACCAATGAATCACCAATGCCATCACGCACGCTGACGATGGTCTTGACCATGTTCTGCGGCAAATGTTCCTTGGCAACCGCGGCCGTATAGATCCCAGCACGCTCGGTGTCCGGATCCCACGATGTGAAGATTAGGCGGTGCTCGTCACAGCCAAGGCTGACGGCGGTCTCGTCCTGCGTGGTGTTGATGCACGAGCCAAGATTTAACGGCTGACTCCACCGAGTCCATGTGTCATCAAGCCGGCGAGTCACGTACAGATCCGCCTTGCCGAGACGGTCTTCGCGTCCGGCTGACGAGAAGTACAATGTTCGCTCGTCGCAGGCCAGCCACGGTGCACCATCAAAGGATGCGGTGTTGATGTTGTCGGCAAGAGGAACCGGCGTTGACGCATTCCCGCATCCGTCATGAGTGATTCTATACAGATCAAGGTCACCCTTGCCACCATGCCTGGACAAAGCCACGATGATCTGTGAGCCGTCATCCGAACACGTTGCGTAAAAGTTTGCCCCGAGATCAGGAAGAATCACATTGTAGGCAACGAACGGACCGTCGGCTGACGTGCGGTGTGCTAGTGCGAGAGCGGATTTCGACGACCCGCTAACGAAGCGCCCGGCAACCAAGGCTCGCAGATTATCGGCGCTGAATTTGAATACCACGTCGGGACGAATACGATGGCCAGTGTGCTGATCATAGACCGTGAGATCCGCAACAATGGGCGTTTCCCACTGCTCGCGACGCAAGCGTGTCACCCACGTCTGATCCGGGTCCTTGCTTCCGCCATCAGGGTTCTCCGGGTGGTACTTTCGATCGAAGTAGAGCTCGCCGTCAGGACTCATCACCGGCTGCGTAGCAGGCTGGAAGGAATTG
>VEQR01000008.1 GCA_018883125.1 Candidatus Kapaibacterium sp. | reverse complement strand
AAGAGATTCGCGTAGAGCTGTCGAACGATGTCCTTCACGGGGCGTGCTCTACTTGGTACTTTCGGAAAGGGGCTTCTTACTCGCTGTAAGACTTGAAGCAGAGTGTGGCGTTATGTCCGCCGAACCCGAAGGTGTTGCTGATGGCAGCACGAATCGGATGCTTACGCGGCGCATTGGCCACATAATCCAGCGTGCAGTCAGGATCAGGTGTGATCTGGTTGATCGTCGGCGGGGCGATGCCATTCTTAATGGCCAGCACCGTAGCAATGGCTTCGATGGCACCGGCGGCTCCAAGAAGGTGACCCGTCATGGACTTTGTTGAGCTCACAAGCATGGAATTCGCCCAGTCTCCGAAGACAGTTCGGATGGCTGCCGACTCCGATTTGTCATTGAAATACGTTGAAGTGCCGTGGGCGTTCACGTAGTCGATGTCTTCAGGCTGAAGACCAGCGTCTGCCAAAGCCATACGCATGGATCTCACAGCACCCTCCCCGCCCGGGGCCGGCTGTGTGATGTGATACGCATCGTCGGTAAGACCAATGCCCACGATCTCGGCAAGAATGTTGGCTCCGCGCTTGGTGGCATGCTCGAGTGTTTCCATCACGAGTACTCCGCCCCCTTCACCCATGACAAAGCCATCGCGATCTTTATCGAACGGACGACTCGCTGTTTCCGGACTGTCATTGCGTGTAGACAGTGCCTTCATGGAATTGAAGCCACCAATACCCATAGGGCAGACAACCGCCTCACTGCCGCCGGCAAGCATGACATCGGCCATGCCACGCTGCATGAGCATGAAGGCGTCGGCGATAGCATGCGAAGACGTTGCACAGGCAGACACGGTTGCATAATTCGGGCCTTTGAGGCCGTAGCGAATGGCAATGTGACCGGCAGCGATATCCGAGATCAGCATCGGGATAAAGAGCGGAGATATGCGATCGGGCTTTCCGTTGCGGTCGTAAAGATTCTGTTGCTGGTGGTGATACGTCCACATGCCGCCAATACCTGAGCCAAACACAACCCCGGCCCGTTCTTGGTCACACGTGGAAATATCCAGCCCCGAATCCTCAACGGCCATCACGGCGCAGGACATCGCATACTGCGCAAAGAGGTCCATTCGCTGAACCTCTTTGCGAGTGATGTGCAATGTCGGGTCGTAGTTCTTCACCTCACAGGCAAAACGGGTGTCGAACTCGGTTGCGTCAAAACGCGTAATGGGGCCCGCACCGCTGCGGCCTTCCATCATTCCATTCCAAAAGTCCTGTGCGGTGTTGCCAAGGGGCGTCACGGCACCGACTCCGGTGATCACAACACGAGGTATGGTTCTCGACATACGAATGCCAAATTTCTGAGAGATGAGCGTGGAGCTACGAAGTTTGAATTAGGATGCTTGTGATTCAATGAAGCTGATAGCATCGCCAACGGTTTGGATCTTCTCAGCATCGCTGTCGTCAATCGTAAGATTGAAAGCCTTTTCGAACTCCATGATGAGCTCTACGGTGTCCAGAGAATCTGCACCAAGGTCGCTTGTGAACGAAGCCGTTGGTGTCACCTGAGATTCTTCGACTCCAAGCTTGGAAACGATGATCTCCGTTACCTTTTGTGCCACTGCTGACATAGTAAACCCTTACTGAAAATGAGGTTGAAAAATCGTGCAAATCTAGCGTCTGCTTGTGCCACTCACATTGCCAGGCCGCCGCAGACGTTCAGGACCTGTCCGGTGATGTACGAAGACTCTTGGGCCAAGAAAAAAGATACGACTGAGGCAATCTCGTCCGGCGCGGCACCCCGCTTGAGGGGGATGTTGCCAAAAAAAGCTGCCTTCTGGTCGTCCGTGAGCTTGGCCGTCATGTCTGTTTCAACATAACCAGGAGCCACGCAATTTACTGAAATGTTACGACTGGAGAGCTCACGTGCAAGCGATTTGGTAAGTCCAACAAGACCAGCTTTGGCACTGCTATAGTTGACCTGTCCGGCATTTCCTTGCAGGCCAACGATGCTCCCAATGTTCACGATGCGTCCGCTACGCTGAGACATCATCGGGCGAGCAGCCGCACGGCAGGCATAGAACACACCGGTCAGGTTGGTGTCCAGCACATCCTGCCAATCCTGCGTGCTCATTCGCATGATCAGCCCGTCGCGAGTGATACCGGCATTATTGACCAATCCGTCGATACGACCGCCCTGAGCGACCACCGTCTCGATAAAGTCTTTGACGCTGGCTTCGTCGGCAACATTCGCCTGAACGAACGTCACCGTTCCGCCAGCTGCGGCGATCTCGGCTGCCACGGCTGCAGAACGCTCAGGGTTCGAGTTATAGGTAGCATAAACATGAGCCCCCTCGGCGCAAAGACGCCGAACGATGGCCTCGCCTATTCCCCGGGATCCGCCCGTGATGGCAAAGACTTTACCACTATGGTCAAAGGTCTTCACGATTACTCCTGATGTTTCAATTTTCTGCAATGAACCGCGCGGTCCGGCGGGCAACATCCGATGCGGTATCAACCCCGTCAATGGTGGCCTCTGCGAGCGTACGCTTTACAAGCCCCTGTAGCACCTTTCCGGGACCGACCTCACAGAAGGAGGTGATGCCTTCCGACCACATTGCATACATGGTGGATGTCCATAGCACCGGCGAGGTCAGCTGCCGAATCGCGCATTCTTTCAGCTCATCGGAAATTGTGACGGCACAGGCGTTTACATTGACATATACGGGCATTCGCGGTGATGAGAACTCCGTTGCACGGATTTTCTGCGCCAGTCCCTCTTCTGCTTCAGCCAGAAGGGGCGAGTGAAACGCACCACTGACCTGAAGTTCCTTCACCATCTTCGCGCCGCGCTCTTTGAACACGGGCAAGCAGGAGCGCACGTAGTCAGCCGAGCCGCTCACAACTACTTGACCTGGTGAGTTGAAATTCGCCGGAACGATCACATTGCCATCGCGTCCATTGAGTTCATTGCAGATCTCACGCACAGCGTCATCGTCGAGTCCAACGATGGCAGCCATGGTACCCGGTACGGCATTACCCGCATTGAACATCAGCTCAGCACGCAGCTGCACAAGTCGAAGCGCGTCTTCAAAGGTCAGCACACCGGCTGCATGCAGCGCAGAGTATTCGCCAAGTGAGTGTCCGGCAACGGCCGTTGCCTCAGGCATTGGAGCCAGAGCAACGAGGATTGCCTCATGCAGAAACAGCGCCGGCTGGGTATTGACCGTTTTTCGGAGTTCCTCTTCCGGACCCTCGGTCATGATCGAGACGAGGTCGTAACCAAGGATATCATTGGCATTTGCCGCCATCTGGCGTGCGGTGTCGTAGGCGTCAAGGAGATCTTTCGTCATACCGACGTACTGCGACCCCTGACCGGAAAACAGTAATGCTTTCGACATTTCTCTACGCCTTGTCCTTCTGTTCAAGCGACCATCGCAAAAGCACGGCACCCCATGTGTACCCGGCGCCGAATGACGACAGCACGAGGTAGTCGCCCTTCTTCACCCGGTTGGTACTGTAGAGCTCCGAAAGACAAATCGGAATCGTCCCTGCGGTGGTGTTACCGTATCGTTCGATATTGATCATCACTTTTTCTTTGCTCAGCCCCATACGCTCAGCCGTCGCATCAATGATACGCAGGTTCGCCTGGTGCGGAACAAGCCACGCTACGTCGTCGGCCGTCAGATGATTACGTTCCATGATCTCAAAGGAGACATCGGCCATACCCTTAACGGCACTCTTGAAGACGGCCTGTCCCTCTTGGTACACATAGTGTTCGCGGTTGGTAACGGTTTCAATGCTTGGTGGACGCAGTGAGCCCCCTGCCTTCTGATGCAGGTGAACTTCTCCGGCTCCATCCATTCGCAGGATGTGATCGACAACACCATACTCATCCGATTCGGACGGCTCGAGAAGAACCGCCCCCCCACCATCTCCGAAGAGAACGCAGGTGGTGCGATCATCAAAATTCAGGATGGCACTCATTTTGTCGCCACCAAGAACAAGCATCTTCTTTGCTGCGCCGGCTTCGACCATCTTTGCACCCGTGACGAGCGCGTACAGGAAGCCGCTGCAGGCACCGGCAAGGTCGAATCCCCAAGCATTCTTTGCTCCGAGCTTGTGCTGCAGGATCGCAGCGCTCGACGGGAAGATGCGGTCAGGAGTAACTGTTGCGATGATGATGCAGTCGATCTCATCGGCCGTGATTCCACGCTGACGCAGAACTTCCTGCGCCGCCGGAAGCAGGATGTCCGTGAGGCCACCTTCGAAAGCAAAATGCCGCTCTTTGATGCCGGTCCGCGTCTGGATCCACTCATCGGTTGTATCGATTCGCTCGGTAAACCAGTTGTTGTCATACACGTCCGGTGGGACGCTGTGTGCGATCGCCGTAACGATTGCCTTCATTGATGGTCCTTCGAGTTCGCGGCCTCCTGAAGGGCACGCTGAATGGTCCCATTGACGTCCTTGCGGACAACTTCGACGGCTCGCAGGATCATATTGCTCAGGGCAAGGGCCGACCCGCTCCCATGTCCGATGATGACCACTCCGTTGATGCCGAGCAGCGGAACGCCGCCGTACTCCTGATAGTCGAGTCCGCTAAGAACCTTTCGTAGCACAGGGCGGAACGCCGCAATGGTCAGCTTCTGAAGAATGCCCCGGTTAGCGTAGGCCTTGAAACGTTCCTTGAGGAATGTCAGGATGCTCTCGGCAAACTTGAGAACGATGTTCCCTTCAAAGCCGTCGCACACAACGATGTCAACGGTGCCCTTGAGGATGTCGCGTCCTTCCACATTACCAACGAAGTTTACAGTACTGTTCGAGAGCAGCTCGTGCGTTTCGCGGGCTACTTCTGTACCCTTGCTCTTCTCTTCGCCGACATTGAGAAGTCCAACGGTCGGCTTATCGATGCCAAGCATCAGATGCGAGAACACGCTTCCCATCACGGCAAAGTCGTGCAGAAAGCGTGGTTTGCTGTCGACGTTCGCACCAATATCAACGACGAGGGTTGGCTTGTTGGTAAGAGTCGGAAAGAACGTACCAATTGTTGGCCTGCTAACGCCGGGAATACGACCGCAGAGCATAGTAGCTGTTGCCATAACCCCGCCCGTGTTACCGGCAGAGACGAAGGCATCGGCGTCGCCTCGTCGGACCATGTCGAGACCCATATAGAGGGATGACTCCTTGCGACTTTTCACGATCGACGACGGTTCGTCGGACATCGTCACAACGTCCGATGCATGAAGCACAACCAAGCGCGCCTCGCCAGCAGCCTGTGGGTGCTTGGCAAGCTCCGCTCGTACGTCGCCTTCCCTTCCTACGAGGACGATCTCAACATCGTTGCCAAGCTTTGAAAGCGCAATTATTGCGCCCCCTACCTCACTGGCGGGTGCAAAGTCGCCTCCCATGGCGTCCACAACCACACGGAGTGGACGTTGCAAGGGGGCTTGCGTGCGGTCGACAGATTCGTTCACCGTTGCTGCCGTATTAATGCGTCAGACTGATCAGTCGACGTTAATGATCTTCCGGCCGTTGTAGTACCCGCACGAGTGACAGACGATGTGCGGCTGCTTGGCCGCGCTGCAATTCGGGCACGACATAATGGTTGGGGCTGATGCCTTGTAGTGCGTACGGCGCTTGGCGCTGCGCGACTTCGAATGACGGCGCTTTGGATTTGGCATGAGTGTGTTCCTCGATTTACGTGCGTTTGAGTTGTTGCAGTGCCGCCCAGCGGTCGTCTATCGGTGCTTGCTCATCCTTGGATGCCTTCAGCGTGGGATAGATTTCCTCAAGCGGTACGTCCCTGTAGGCCGGAGCAATGTGCTGCATCGGAATGGCCACCGTGAGCACTTGCCGTACGTCCTCTGTAATGTCAATGGTTCTGTCGTCCTCGCCAATGCCTCGATCCTGCTCATCGTCCAGGTCAAGCTTGATTGCCGCCTGTCGCGCCGCAAGGGCCGAATCAATCACGTACTCAAGATGAAAGTCCGCCGAGATCGTCTCGTGAAATTCCTCCAGAGACCTGTCACAGACGAATACTCCCTCAGCACTTGCAGATGCATCAATGACGTACCGCCGTCCTGACTTAATGATGCGTCCTTCGACGAGTACTTCACCATGAAACTCCTTGCTTAGCCCCGGGATATCCTCCACTGGGGTGGTGATGGAAAAGGGGCTGGCCCCTTCTCGCATTCCGACGATTTCAAGCAAGACCATGGCGCTTCGGCAGTCTTCGGTTGTGACAAGACCACAAAAATAAGGCAATCAGGCCCTTTTTGCCAAGTTCCGTTGGCTAAAATGGTCCACAGGAACGTCTATCCGTCAGTTGCTCAGGCTTTGGAGATTCTTCTTTGCTGACGTGTTATTGGGATCCAGCTTCAATGCCTCCTGATAGGCAGAACGCGCCTTGTCCTTATCGCCCGTTCCCTGATATCCGATGCCCAGGTACAACCACGATACCACGGATTTGGGATCGATAGATGTGGCAAGAGAAGAGCGGTCTACGATCGACTGCCATTTTTTATCCTTGATGTCAAGGCCATTCAGACTGGCAATGGCCGCGATGGCATATCTCTTTTCATCGGCCGACGTGGTTGTGGCAGCATTGGCAATGACCTGATCAAGCAGGGGGCGCCCCTTGGCAACATCTCCTCGAAGCAGATACGTGTCACCAAGTCGCTGAATGCCCCACATCATCTTTGGATTGATGCCGGTAGCCCGCTCGTAGCTTGCGATCGCACTGTCAACAAGACTGTCAGCATAGAAGTTATTGCCGATCAGCACATGGATCTTTGCGTCGGTACTGTCAGAACAGTTGGCAAGACGGCCGCGGTAGACCTCATTTGATGAGGAATAGCGTTTCTTGCTCTGAAGCAGATAGGCAAAACGCTCCATCAACTTGCACTGCTTTGGCTCAATCTTGGCTGCCTGGAACATCACGTCGATAGACTTTGTCGTGTCACCCGCATTGATAAGTGCAGTTCCATATTTCCAGTAATCCATTCCCTCCCAGAGCGAATCAACGGCGGCTGCCGAGGCATACGAGGCAACACACTCCGGCCACTTTTTTGCCTGGAAGTTACAGCGGGCAAGCATGACCGCTACCTTTGGCTTCAGCGAATCGATCTGGGTTGCGGCATCCTCGAGGTGCTTCTTCGCATCGTCACACAGGCCCTGCTTGAACAGCGACTCGCCCAGATACCATGACGCCATGATCTCACCTGTGCCAAGCGGACGAAGTTCGCGGTAGGTCTTCAGTGCATTGGAAGCACTTGGGTAGCGCTTTGCCAAGTAATAGATCTTCCCCTGTTCATACCAAGCACGAGCGTTCTTAGGATCGAGCTTCGAGACAATAGCCCACTCGCTGAGACACTTATTGAAGTACTCGTTTGACAGGGCGTCATCCGACTCGCGGTTGCCCATTCGCCAATAACAAATGGCCAGGTTAAAGTGCGCCTGCACAAGATTGGCATTGATGGCAATCGCGTCGTTGTAATTCTGAACGGCCAAGTCAAAAACCGGGATCGGCTTCCAGCTGAAGTACAGATTGCCGAGCGCCAAATATGCATCGGCCGACTTCGGGTACTTCTGACGGGCTGTTGCGGCCACCAGCTCTGCGGCGCTGGTGGAATCAGCGGCAACGAGCGCGTTCACATGGGCAAGGGCCAGCTCTACGTTATCGTCATTCCGACGGAACTTTTTTAATAGCGCACAGGCTTCGGCCGCACGATCCGATTCTACTAGGGCCCTGCTAAGGAGCACCACAGCATCTGCCTGATCGTCATCATCTTCGTACACCCGGCGGGCATACGTCAGGGCCGTATCCTTGATCTCCATCTCGAGATAGATCGCTGCACCAAGCTGAATGCGATCAATGTCCTGCGGCTTTTCGGCAATTGCCGCGCGAATATGTGTGAGCGCTTGCAGAAAATCGCCTGCAGCAACGGCTTTCTTGGCGTTGTCAAATTCATCAGCAAAGACCGTTGTGTACGACGCCGCAAAGACCGACGTCAGAAGTACGATCAGTGTTCCGATCCGTTTCATGGCTCCCTTAGTCCTCTGGAAGATATAGCGTGAACTTGGCATGTGCGGGTTCGATACCCGCGTTGAATAAACTGAACTGTGCCTTACTGCTTCGAGTGGCGAACTGCATGAACCCAAAAGCCAGATCATGCTGACTTGGCTTGGAGTTCACGTAGGCAAAGATCGGCACGGGAAAGGGATACTTTCCCATTATCAAGTAGGATGCATGAACGGGTTTCGGCCATTCATGAGTTCCATCAGCTGCCGTGTAACTCAGGCGAAGGGGCTTCACCGACGTATCCTTACGGATTTGCGAGAGATATCCCACGCCAATAAGATCCGTGTTGCCAACTACCTGATGGACCACATCGCTGTGAGCTGAAACAGTTGCCAGCATAGCATTCGATGGTTGACCGCCCCGCAGCACCACGTTCGAGATATTGCCGTACACTGAGCCCGCCGAGCCCCCTGGCACAACGAAGACTGGAGGCCGTTTAAGCTTTGGATACGATGCCGTAACACCGCCTTTGCCGGCAAGCCACTGCCGGATATGCTCGGCATTCATCGTATCGTACGGAAAGGACTTCGCCACAAAGAACACCAATGCGTCGCGGGCAATCAGGGCCCTAGCAACGGTATCAATTTGTGCAGCCGACATCAGGGAATCTTCTTGATGGGTGTAGTCCCGGGCAATGATCGCTACCCTATCCGAGCGGTCGATCATTCCATGCATGATCACACTTGCGGGTAGTGTCTTAAGTGTTACCTGTGCCCTTGGGTTTTCCCGGGCATGGTATATCACAATTGAATCAAGAAGCGGACGGATCTCCTCGTCAACAAGTACAGTTACCTCGCCGGCTACTGCACTCTCCGTTGGTGGACGGTCTTCCCCACCACACGAAATCAATACGCTGGCAAAGAGCAGCATTGCCACTGCACCAGCCAACAGTCTATTGGGATCAGGTGTTGTTTGCATGGTCGTCATCGTCGCGCTCCTCACGTCGCCTGAGTGAAACGTAGTGCACCATTCTGTAGATGCCGAACAATACGACGATGACACCAAATGTTTGGTTCAGGGGCGATTCAGCCGGAAAGGCCGACAAAACTCCCATGACCATCATAGCACCGAGGACGATAACTGCGGAGCGAATCACAACGTTCAGGGCAGTCATCATATCGAATCCCAGTCGAATTGCCGACGGCCTTGTGTGCAATGAATCAGCAACACGTTATGCACCGACTGGTATTCCGCGGAGAATTTAGCGAAGACTGAAGCGGATCGGCAACTGGATCCAGCAACGGACCGGTTGACCATTCTGCTTTGCAGGCGTGAAGGTAGTTTCCTGAACGGCCTTCAACGCAGCGTCATCAAGCATCTGATTGTCGCTGTCAATCACCTTGATCTTTTCTACGCTTCCATTTTTTCCGATAAGAGCACTGATGAGCACAGTTCCCTCGATGCCGTTACGACGAGCCATATCAGGATATCGAACGCGACGCATCAGCGCGGTCTCATCGTGCTTCGGTGTTTCTTCCACCGAGAAAAAGTCGTTCTCCGGCTCTTCAACTTCGCGTTCAATCTTTACCGGCTCTCCGATATTGCTGGCAAAATCTCCATTATCCTCGCCACTGCCACCCACTGCTGAGGCACGGTTGATCTCATCAACGTTGGCGAAGTCCTTCACATCGGGGGCAAGTTCCGCATCGGGAACCGGAACCGGTGTACCGGCACGAGCCGCCGGACCAGTTGGTGTGTTGACCGGAGGTGGGGGCGGAGCCTCTTCAGTCTGGCTCTGCGGAGGGGGCAGAGCGTCAAGACTGATCTTGGCAAGGCGGACCTTCACAACTTTCGGTGACGGAAAGATCCACTCACTGATGATAGGGCCAACGAAGGTGTAGAATGCGATCAGCAAAAGCAACGTCATCACACGGATGAAAGCCTTCCGCGTATTCTGACGGATGAGCTCCTTGATCTCCTGGGCACCGTACTGAAGCACGGTTGCATCGGATACGTTTGCTGCAGTGCTCATAGCCCCTTAATCTCCTCTTGGTCTTTGGCTTCCATCGGTGCAACCGTAAACTTGCGCTTGCGCTCATTAATACCGGCGGCCTTGAGCCCGGCCAGAATGTCCGGCTCGGCAAGATTCAGCTCGTCAAGGATCGTCACAACCATACCGTAGGGGGCGTTCGAAGATGCCTTGAGAACGACGATGCACCGATTCTTCAATTGGACATTTTGATCGACGATCACCTTACGAAGAGCCTTCAAAGCAATCTTCTCCGGCGCGTCCATGCCCATGTTGTAGAAGATCGTACCGTCGTCACGCAGGCGCACGGTCAGCAATTCCGACTGCTTGACCTCGATCGGCACGTCGAGCTCCGGCGGGACGTTCATCTCCATCGTCTGTGGAGTGATCATCGACGTCGTGAGCATGAAGAATGTCAGGAGCAGAAAGGTGATGTCCACCAGGGGCGTCATGTCAAGACGGAATCCAAGACGCTTCTTGGCCTTCCGCTTTCCCTTTTTGCCCCGGCGTTGGGATTTCCCTCCGCCTAAATCTCCGCCGCCACCAGCCATGTTAACCTCGTTTTCGCTCGAATTTGGTTGTGTTCAGTCAGCTCCCCACCCCGTGAGGGTGGGATTCTTACAGACCCTGCTTCTTCTCGGTGACGAAGTTGAACGTTGTTGCGCGGTTCTTGCGCATTTCGTTCACTGCCTTCTCCACCCATTCATACCGCAAACGCCTGTCGGCATCCATCGCAAAAGAAGCCTTTTGGTTGACCATCCGGCACGACTGAATGATCTTTCCAAGCCAAACCGTATCCATCACCTTGAAAGAGACGGTCTTTTCATCCACTCCCGGGAACTTGGCCTCGATCATCGCCCGGCGCAGGTCAACGACGTCCTGCTCGTTGATCATCGACACGTACCATGCCGTATCCTTCAGGACGGAATCAACGCCCACTTTGATCATCACCAGGTCCTTATCGGCAAGCTTTGCCGTGTCGGCTTGGGTCTTGGGGCGCTTGATCTCGACCTTCTGCTGGTTTTCGGACTCACTCTTGAACTTGGCCGTGAACATGAAGAACGTCAGCAGGAGGAACGTAATGTCCACCAGCGGCGTCATGTCCAGCACAAATCCAAGGCGCTTCTTTTTGATCTTCGACATGAAAGTTCTCCGTTGGGAAGGGGGCTCTGCCGGCTTTCGGGCCGCAGAATCAGATCTTGGTTCCCGTCTTGAGCGACAGCGTTTCCATCATCTCAAGAATGGCTTCATCCATGTGATACGTGAAATCGTCAACCTTCGTCGTGAAGAAGTTGAATGCCACGATCGAAATGATAGCGGCGATAAGACCGCCAGCCGTGTTGTATAGAGCTTCGGAGATACCGATCGAAAGAGCCTGAGCCGAAACTGTTCCAGATGCACCAAGGGCTTGGAACGACCGGATCATACCAAGTGTCGTACCGAGGAGACCGATCATCGTGGCAACAGATGCAACTGTCGATAGGATCGACAGGTTCTTTTCAAGAAGCGGCGTTTCAAGATTCATATTCTCATCGATTACACGCTGCGTTTCGGAGAGCTTCTGGTCAGCGTTAAGCGATCCGTCCTTTTCGACAACACGGAAACGCTCAACCGCAGCGCGCAGAACGTTGGCAAGCGAACCGCGCTGCTCGTCGCAAGCTGCGATCGCAGCATCGTAGTTACCAGACTTTACAAGGCCTACGACGTTCGACGAAAAGTCCTTGACGTTACCGCTACCACCAGCCTTGGCGATGGTGAACATCCGCTCGATCGTAAAGGTCAGGGCGATAAGGATACAGGCCATGAGCAGACCTACAAGAAATCCACCGGTGTAGATCGTACCGAGTGCATTCTTCGGATCCAGCTTCTCCGGATCGTTGAAGTTGCCGGCGTTTCCAAGCACCAAGTAGTACAGCAAGTAGGCCGCAACCAAGCATCCACCGATGAAGATCGCGTTCGTCATGTTCTTCATACATCAACCCTTGTGAGATGAGAATAGTGTTTGTTTCGAGACAGAATGTCCTGCAGGCACCGAATGCCGCTCAGGTGCGGCAAACCTACGAAAAACGTGGTAGAGAATCGGCTCCTACCACGTGTTCATTTGGCAATATCACTTCAGCGTGTACGCCTTCATTTTCTGGTAAAAACCAGGAACCACGTTGCCAGCGTTGATGGTCTGTTCATTACCGCTTTGGAGCACAAAGGCACCGATCTTGGGGGCAAATGCGGCCGACTGAGAGATAGTGACGTTCAGAACTGTCTGGCCAAAGGCCGTGGCCTTGACAACGAGTCGAAGGACCATGGACGTGGCAGTGACGGACTCTGTACCGACAAGGATCGGGGAATCCCCCTGCCTTTCAACTGTCCAAACGTACTGGATGTTTATGGGCACTCCGTTGACGGTTTGCGTGGCCGTCGTGGAATCTTTGGACTCAGCAGTGGTGCTTACCGGGAAGCGCACCCAGAACGACACCTTGTTTTCGTTGCCGATCTCGGTGAACTGAAGCAGGTCGTTGTTGGCATCAATGCACTGGTAAACGGTGTCCGCGCCAGTTGGCCCAGTGGTTCGAAGAGCCCAGACGCCGGTCTTACCGGCATACGAGAGATTTGAGTCGATAACGGTGTAGATCGCCTCGAAGTCCGTTCCCGCTTTTTTGATTCCGGCGGCATCGAGCTGATACCCTTCATACGTAAAGCTACTACCAACGGTCAGCCGACGCGGACCCGAAGGCTCGGGTGATGTGGGTTCGTCCTTCGAGCAGGACACGGCGAAGACGGCCACGAGGGCCCAAAGAAATGCATGTTTCATGTGTGGTAAGAGCAGTAGTGACGCAAATAGATTCAACGGCCCGGTATCAGGACTATTTCAGTGTGTACTTGGTGAGCTTCACAAATTCCCCGTCCTGGACGTCGCAGCCGGCTTCGTAGGCATCGGAACTCCTTTGAGCAAACGTGCCGAGCGTTGGCGCAAACCACAGATGCTGCTTGAATTCGATAGTCTCGATGACTTGGCCCTGAGCCAAAATGGTAACTGACACGGTCATCACGATCTTCCTCGTAGAGATACTGGATGTGCCAACGAGGATGGGCTCATCTGTACTGCGTTCAGCTTTGACCTTCAATGTGAATTGGAGCGGTATCCCATTTATGTCCTCCGTCTGCGACGCCGAATCGATCGAAACAAGACCGGTGGTGACGGGCAGACGAAACCATTTCGGAGAACCATCAACACTTAGATCCGGAAAGTATAACAGAACATCCTGCTTACTATCCAGGCACATGTATGAGGTATCAACCGGTTCTCCGGTGACCTTGTCATTGCTCTCTATGGACCACACACCCGACTTGCCACCAAAGACCGCGCCCGAGGCGAGAACGGATTGTAGAAGCGAATACTCGGAGTCAGGAATCTTCTTTCCTGTAGGATCTGTCCCATAGGCATCAAGCTCAAATGTGGAGCCAACAGCCGGTACTTTGATCCCGGTTGGTGTGGGAGAAACCGGATCTTTGCTCGCACAGGCACCAAGGACCAATGAGATCACGAGCAGAATGATGGGCATACGCATGGTGGTATCCAAATGGTTGAAGCTAAGGGTGAAACATACGACTTCTTCACGACTCGCCATTTCGAAGAAACCTCCGGCGCTAGCGGCTCACAATGACGGTTCGCTCAATTCCTGCCAGATCGGCCCTGACCTCACAGCGGGCACCGGCAGATTCGAGAATGGAAACGACGTCGCGTGCTTGACCATGTCCGATTTCAAGGAAGCCCCTTCCATCAGGGGCGAGCGCATCGCCAAGAACATCGGCAAAACGCCGGTAAAAGGTCAGTCCATCCGCGTGATCGGTCAACGCTTGTTCCGGTTCGTAGTCTCGCACTTCGGGTTGAAGTTCGGCTATGTCAGATTCGGCGATGTACGGCGGATTCATGGTGATGATGTCCCACGGTGCGCCCGCCGGCAGCAACTCGAGAAAACTCCCATCAACGAACATCAACCGGTCCCCAACCCCGTGGCGAAGCGCGTTGGAATGAGCGCACGAAAGAGCAGGCTCTGAGATATCCATACAGGTCCACGTAGTCTCAGGTATCTCAGCAGCCACCGTTACAGGAATGATGCCGCTGCCGGTGCCAATGTCGAGGCAGTACATCGGTCGCGCGCTGGACCGAGCATGACGCAGCACGAGGTCCACAAGAATCTCTGTTTCCGGCCGCGGAATGAGCACCGAGGGGTTTACCTCAAAGCTCCGACCATAGAAGTCCGCCGTGCCGATGATGTATTGAAGGGGCTCATGCTTCACCCGACGCTGCACCATTGCACGGAGTCGGGCAAGTTCTTCCTTGGTAAGGGGCCGATCATGATCAGTGTACAGCTCTATGCGTCGGATCGACAATACCGAGCACACCATCAACTCAATGGTCAGCCGTGCCTCATCGATTCCCTTGGAGGTAAAGAACTCCTTGCCCCAGTTAACGAGGTCCCGAACGGTCCAGACCGCCGGGACCTCAGGACGCCGTGCCTGCATAGTGATCCTGCAGAGACATGACGGAGGCAGATTCCTTACCGAGGGCAACGATACCCTGCAGTGATGCCTCAGCAGCCGCCAGTGTCGTAAAGAATGGTACTTTGTACTTCATGGCTGTACGTCCCATCACGGCCTCGTCATAGCGAGCATTCTCGCCAAGCGGCGTGTTAATGACAATCTGCACTTCGCCATTGGCGATCTGATCGACAATGCTTGGACGCCCCTCATAATGCTTCAGCACAGCCTGTGCTTCGACGCCGTGCTGACGCAAGAATTCGGCCGTGCCGCGCGTTGCTAGGATGGAAAAGCCAAGGTCTCTGTAGCCCCCTGCCAGCTCGACGGCCCGCGGGGTCTTGTCATGGGTACTCAGCGAGATGAACACATTGCCCGTGACTGGCAGCCCGTTCCCCGATGAAATATGCGACTTGATGATGGCCCGCCCAAATGAGCGATCCATACCCATGACCTCTCCCGTACTGCGCATCTCCGGACCGAGGAAGACGCTGGCGTGCGGGAACTTGGCAAATGGGAACACGGACTCCTTTATGGCCGTGCGCTGCATCGTTGTGGTAAACTCCGGTACGGCCAGATCGGCAAGGGGCTCACCGGTCATCACCCGTGTTGCCAGCTGGGCAAGTTGCACGCCGGTTGCCTTCGATACAAATGGAACGGTTCTCGATGCGCGGGGATTGACCTCCAGGACATACACCGTGCCGGTCTGCACAGCGAACTGGATGTTCATGAGTCCAACAACCTTGAGCTCCTTTGCCATGGCTCTGGCATACTCACGCATGGTATCAATGAGATCCTCTCCAACATTGTACGGAGGCAGCACGCAGGAAGAATCACCCGAATGGATGCCAGCCTCTTCGATGTGCTGCATGATTCCACCAATGACAGTCGTTGTGCCATCGCTGATGGCGTCAACGTCGAATTCCAGAGCGTTTTCGAGAAAATGATCAATCAGTACCGGACGCGTCGGGTCCTGCGCGATAGCAGAGCGCATATATGTGCGCAAAGCGTCTTCGCGGTAACAGATCTGCATGGCACGTCCACCAAGCACGTATGACGGACGTACCAACACCGGATAGCCGATCCGATCGGCGATCTCAACAGCCTCGTTCTCGGTGGTGCTTGTCCCCCATGGCGGACATGGTATTCCGAGAGATGAAATAAGGTCACCAAAGCGTTTGCGGTCTTCCGCTAGGTCGATCCCCTCCGGCGATGTGCCGAGAAGGGGCACACCGGCAGCCTGTAGCGCATGTGCGAGCTTGAGCGGCGTCTGCCCGCCGAAGGTGATCACCACTCCATCCGGACGTTCAAGATCGATGACGTTCATGACATCCTCGAAGGTCAACGGCTCAAAATAGAGCCGACTCGTGGTGTCGTAATCCGTCGACACTGTCTCCGGGTTGCAGTTGATCATTATGGCCTCATAGCCGGCCTTGCGCAGAGCAAACACACCCTGCACGCAACAGTAATCAAACTCGATCCCCTGCCCGATACGGTTTGGTCCGCTTCCAAGTATGATGACCTTTTTGCGATCGCTCGCAATTGCCTCGTTCTCGGTGTCGTAGCAGGAATAATGATATGGCGTGTCGGACTCAAACTCTGCGGCACAGGTGTCAACAGTCTTGAACACCGGCACAACGGATAGTTCGCCTCGACGCGCCCGTACCTGCAGTTCGGTAGCACCAAAGAGAAAGCTCAGCTGAACATCACTGAAACCGTAGCGCTTCAATCGACGCAATCGAGGAGCATCGATCGATGCAAGACTCACAGCCCCCTTCTCAACGTCGGCACGAAGCTCCATTGCCGCATCAACAATCTGCCGACATTGTGCAATGAACCACGGGTCGTACTTCGTAAGGGCATGGATATCCTCCGTACTCATACCCGCAGCAAGTGCTTCGCAAAGGTCAAAGATGGACGTCGACATGCGCTTACGCAGTCGAGCATGCAAGGGGGCGATCTCAGACTCATCCTGCGGAAGAGAATCAAAGAAGTACGCACTGTCGAAACCGAAACCAAAGCGCTTTTGCTCCAGCGAGCGAATAGCTTTCTGAAGAGCCTCCTTGAAGGTCCGCCCAAAGGCCATCGCCTCGCCGACGGACTTCATCTGAATGCCGAGTGAGTTGTCCGCCTCGTGGAACTTCTCAAAATCCCAGCGCGGAATCTTCACAACGACGTAGTCGATCGACGGCTCGAAACATGCCGGAGTCTTCTTGGTGATATCGTTCGTGATCTCATCGAGGGTATAGCCAACTGCGAGCTTCGCTGCCATTTTGGCGATCGGGAATCCTGTTGCCTTCGACGCCAGTGCTGAGCTTCGCGAGACACGCGGATTCATTTCGATCACGATCATACGACCCGTTGCGGGATTAACAGCGAACTGAATGTTCGAGCCGCCCGTCTCGACACCGATCTCGCGAATGATCTTCAGAGATGCATCGCGCATTCGTTGATATTCGCGGTCCGTCAGCGTCTGCGCCGGCGCAACAGTGATCGAGTCACCCGTGTGCACACCCATCGGGTCCACATTCTCGATCGAACAGATGATCACGACGTTGTCCTTTGTGTCGCGCATCACTTCGAGTTCGTACTCTTTCCAGCCGATAATACTCTCTTCAACAAGCACGCGTTGAATGGGGCTTGCAGCAAGTCCGTTGCGGAGCATCTCGCGATACTCCTCCATGTTATAGGCAATTCCGCCGCCGGTGCCTCCAAGCGTAAAAGATGGACGGATGATCGCCGGGAACCCCACAAGGTCGATCATCTTCATGCCTTCTTCGAACTCGTGTACAAAGCCCCCTTTAGGCATATCCATGCCAATGCGCTGCATGGCGTGCAGGAAGAGCTCGCGGTCCTCAGCCTTATGGATCGACTCGATCTTCGACCCGATCAGTTCAATTCCATACTTCTCAAGTATGCCATGCTCGTGCAGAGCAACTGCCGCGTTCAGTGCTACCTGACCGCCCATTGTGGGAAGGATCGCATCCGGACGTTCCTTCTTAATGATCTCCTCGATGTACTCCGGCGTAATTGGCTCGACGTACGTCGCATCGGCAATCTCTGGGTCCGTCATGATGGTCGCCGGATTGGAGTTGATCAGCACAACCCGGTACCCTTCCTCGCGCAGCACTTTGCAGGCCTGTGTTCCTGAGTAGTCAAACTCACAAGCCTGACCGATGACGATGGGGCCGGAACCGATGACGAGAATGGTTTTGATATCGTGACGCTTTGGCATGGGCTCTTTTTTGGTGATCAGGGGGTTGTTGAACGACAGTAATGTTCGAGGACAGACATTCGGATTGCCACGCCGTGCGTGACCTGACGATGCACGAGACATTGCGGCATATCGAGCACGGCTTCGTCGAGTTCGACGCCAACATTCACCGGACCGGGATGCATGATGCAGACGTCTGGAAATGAACACGCCAGCTCTTTGGTGACGGAATACAGTCGGCGATACTCATCAACATCCGGCACCACGTCCGAGATTATTCGCTCGCGCTGTATGCGCAAAACGAAAACAACATCTGCCCATTTCATCGCCGACTCGACGCTATCTATGCGGCGCGTCATCGTTGAGGCGTCCACGGGTGCAAGACTCGAAGGGGCACACCAGGCTACCTCAGCGCCGAGCCGCGAGAGCAACGATGCGGTGGACCGTGCCACGCGCGAATGCAGAAGATCCCCCACGATCACCACGCGCCGACCACCAATGCTGCCGAATCGCTCGTGAATGGTCGACGCGTCCAGCAATGCCTGCGTCGGGTGCGACTGCGTTCCCTCACCGGCATTGATCACACTCATGGATGTATGTGAAGCGATCTGCGCATGCGTTCCGTTTTCCGCATGACGCATGATGATCCCATCGAATCCCATCGATTCGATCGTTCGGATCGTTTCCTGGAGCGACTCGCCTTTCTCAACACTGCTTCCGGCTTCCGTGAAATGCACACATGAAGCTCCGGTCCGTTGCACCGCAGACTCAAACGACAAACGCGTGCGCGTAGACGGTTCGAAGAACGCTAGAACAAACCGCTTAGACGCAAGCGTGTCAAGCGACGTTTCGCCAAGTCCCGTCGGTGTGAGAAACTGCGAAGCCCGCTCAATGATCGAATGGATCGCATCAAGCGTCAGATCATCCGTGGTCAGTAAGTGTCGTGCAGGCATCGACGTCAAAAATAGGGCAAAAAAAAGCCCGCCGATTGGCGGGCTCTGTTACGACCGATCATCACTTCTTCTTTGCTGCCTTCTTTGCTGGAGCTGCCTTCTTCGCTGGTGCTGCCTTCTTGGCACCGGCCTTCTTGTCGCCATTAACAACCGACTTCAGGTCTGCACCTGCTGAGAAGCGAGCCACCTTGCGTGCGGCGATCTTGATCGTTGCACCCGTGGCCGGGTTACGGCCTGTGCGTGCGCCGCGCTTTCCAACGCTGAACGAACCAAAACCGATGAGAGAAACGCTGCCACCCTTACCGAGCTCGGCCTTGATAGCACCGATGCATGCATTGAGTGCGCTGTCTGCCTGCGACTTGCTCAGACCAGCACCACCGGCAATAGCTTCGATCAGCTGTGCCTTGTTCATAGGGAACCCCATGTAGTACGATTGGAGAAAAAGTAATTGACTCGAAGCAAATTATTGAGCTATGACGGGGCTTTTCAAGGATGATTTGTCCACATCGACCTATTTAACGGGCTTTTCACGGAACAAATCGGCTAAAAGCCCCATAACAAGGGGCTTTCAGAGTCTTCTACGGCATCATTTACATCTGTATCGATAAACCGAGCGTCATGATCGCAGCAGCCACGATCTGCGTTGCAAGTCCCGCCACAAGGCCTGCCACAGCGTCATCAGCGATCACAGACCACGCCTCGGTTCTATCATTGATAACGTTCATTGGCCATGGCTTCATGACGTCGAAGATGCGGAACAGCAATACAGCTGTCAACCATAAGGCAAGCCCGGCAGAGGCAGCCGGGAACATGAGTGTCAAGCTCATACCAACAGCCTCATCAATGACCACCACACTTGGATCGTGCCCCCACGACCCTTGAATATGCTTGATACTCCAGTGGCCAATGATGGAGAACACTACTGCCGCCAGTCCATAGCCGATCATGATACTCGCCGACGAGACGGTGGTGAACAAACTCAAATACAATGCTGGCAGGGCCACTATGACGCTGCAGTAGGAGCCGGGCATGATCGGCAACAGACCCACACCACCAAAGGTGGCCACGTAGTCTTGTAATGAGGTGAGCTTGGGAGGGGCGATCTTATGTGCTGCCACGGCTGAAGAGTCTCCTGTTGACGATGATGTATTGGAATAAACTGTAGATCGAAAGAGCAGTCACAAGCAGGAGGCCGGCCGTGATCCATCCATAGACCAGGACGAATGATGCATAGCCCCATAGCTGCGAGTTCACCGGCGCAGCCCGGTGAATGGCAAGACAGAGAACGGCAATGATGATAACGACCATCTGCAGAAAGGTCTTCACCTTTGCCACCTTGCTGGTTTGCATCGTCATGCCTCGATCATCGGCAATCGAGCGCATCGCCGTGGTAGCAAAATCTCGGAGAACGATCACCACGAGCATCCACATGTCCATGATGTTGAGCATGTAGAGCGCGACAAACGCCGACGTGGTTAGCACCTTGTCGGCAAGTGGATCAAGGAACACGCCATGATCAGTTACCTCGCCATACTTGCGTGCAAGATATCCGTCAAGCCAATCTGAAAGCGCTGCAAGAACAAAGACGATCAGAGCGATGATCGTACCGGCCGGTGAGTCCGAAAGCATGAAGATCAGGAAGATCGGTGCCATGAAGAACCGACTCAGCGTAACGATGTTGGCGTAGGTGAACTTCATCGAGTTCTTTGCCGCGCTTCGTGAACGATCTGGGCAAACTCCTGTGCCTTCAGAGATGCACCACCAACGAGTGCACCATCTACATCCTGACAGCTGAACAGTCCAGCAGCATTGGCGGCGGTAACGCTCCCTCCGTAGAGGATCGGAACAGCGCCAGACACAGTAATCTCTTCCAGATGAGCACGGATGGCCGCATGTACGTCTTGCACCTGCGCGGAAGTTGCTGCTAGCCCCGTGCCAATTGCCCAAACGGGCTCGTAGGCGATGACTGATTTCGAAACGACGTCGGCACCGGCAGTTTCAACGATCTCGTCGATCTGACGAAAGAGGACTTCAAGCGTCTTGCCGCTTTGGCGTTCCTCGAGAAGCTCTCCCACGCAAATGATCGGACGCAGTCCGACCTGCAAGGCATGATGCGCCTTCCGTCCGATCTCGGCATCTGTCTCGTTATAGTCTCTGCGGCGTTCGCTGTGTCCGATGATCACATACGAACATCCGACGTCGCAGAGCATCTCCGCGCTGACCTCTCCCGTGTACGCCCCCTTCTGGCTGAAGTGACAGTTCTGTGCACCCAGCTTGATACCATGCATGCCATGATCGGCGAGCGATGTCAACGCAGTAAAAGGCGGACAGATGACCACATCCACCAACTCATTCGCGACGGCACCAAGACGCCCAAGTTCTGCGACAAGATCAAGGGCCTCATTGCGCAGGAGGTTCATCTTCCAGTTACCAACAACCAGGGTGGATCTCACTTCTGTTGTACTCCGCTGACACGCCATAAACGGTAAGAACTAAGATCCTGATTGGATTCGAAACCCACACCATTGATGAGCTCCTGTGGCGTCTCGATGCGCACTGCGCGCTCGGTGCGAATCCGCTGAGTGGACTGGATCCACGACAGCTCGCTTGAGGTTAATGTCACATCACGTCGAAGCGAGACCACACGGACATTGCCGATGGCAGTCATGTTCTTTGTTCTGTCGTCCACGACACAGGAGTCCGACGTAAGGCGAGCCGCAGGACGCTGATTGTCGCGATCGAAAAAGTCAACCGTTACCGGCCCACTCATTGTTGTCTTCGCCTCCTGCTCGAACACCCGTCCGACGCTCGCATAGAGCCGAGCCTTCACAATGGTCGAATCAGAAAACGTCACGACGATGTTTGTTGCCATCTGCGAGGGGGCTGACACAAACGGATCCTGCGCGACGCTTGTCCCTGAATGCTTCTGAGCACAGCCGGAAGCAAGTGCCGCAATCATGACAGCGGCAAGGTGCCCAGGTCTCATCGGTGCCAGTAATCCAAAACCATGGTCAGGAACTCCGCCATCTCAGCAAGCGGCAGTTGGGTGGCTGCGTCACTCTTGGCATTGGACGGATCTGGATGGGTCTCCACAAAGAGTCCATCAATGCCAACGGCGGCAGCGGCTCTGGCAAGCGCAGGAATGAACTCCCGACGTCCGCCAGACTGCGCACCGATGGAAGGTTGCTGCACACTATGCGTAGCATCGAAAATCACCGGATAGCCTGTTTGCTGCATGATTACCAAGGACCTGAAGTCCACCACGAGATCATGATAACCGAAACTCGTGCCCCGTTCCGTTAGCCAGATGTTGCTGTTTCCGGCAACCGCAACCTTCTCGGCCGCTTTTGCCATGTCGTCCGGCGCCATGAATTGCGCCTTCTTGATGTTCACTGTACGCCCCGTAGCAGCAGCGGCCTGAAGAAGCGACGTCTGGCGACTGAGGAAGGCAGGGATCTGGATCACGTCAACGAAAGGGGCCGCCATGGCCGCTTCAGCATCGCTGTGGATGTCTGTAAGCGTGCGAAGTCCGTGAGCTCGTCCGGCATCGTGTAGCGCCTGCAGTGCCAACTCATCACCGATTCCAGAGAACGAACCGGCACTAGTGCGGTTTGCCTTTCGATAACTGCCTTTGAGCACAAGTTCTACCGGCAGATCACGACAGATGTTCGCCAGTTGTTCAGCCACGCGCATGATGAGGTCTGATGACTCAACGAGGCACGGCCCGGCAATGATGATCGGATGTTGCGAGTGCGTCTGCATGAATGGCCGAAATTACCATTAAATTGGGGCGCAGCATCGAGGCAAATGGCCCCACGTCCGGAACATATACCAATCAAACGTCGCTCTTCGACCACGGAGGACGCGTCGCTCGGCGACGAGTCCCCGCGTCCGAAGCAGCGTACGCTCAACGACGAGGTCGACCGGCTTCGTCGCTTTCGCATCGGTGCGGTCCTCCTGGGCGTTCTTTCGCTGCTGATGATCGTTGCCATGGTGTCCTACTCGCGGGCCGACGAAGCAAACGCCCAACTGACGATGCGCGATATCATGCGTGTTGTCCAGGGCGACAGTGACATTCGCATGAAGTTTGACCAGACGCACAACTGGATCGGACTCTTTGGTGCGGTTCTGGCTAACTGGATGTTCACGGTATGCCTCGGCATCTGGTCCATTGTTCTGCCTGTGCTGCTGCTCTTCTGGGCGCGAGATCTTTTCCGGTGGCAACGCATCACTCCCCTTGTTGCGCGACGCTCGATCGTTTCAATCGGAGCATTTACCTCGCTGGCAACGCTTATTGCTACGTTGCAGCTGATTGATGGCTTCGATTTCATTCCGCGCGAAGCAACCGGAGCGATCGGACAGTTTCTCGCTGGGATTACAACGCAGTTTATTGGACGTTTCGGCAGCCTCGTGGTATGGCTGCTATTGAGCGCAGCGGCGTTTGTTTTCGGATTACAGATCGACATGCGCAGAGTTTCAACTTCGCTTGATGATCGACTCGGTAGCTTTCGTGCCAGAATGCAGCATCTGCTGTCATACGTGTGGACCAAAGAACCCCGTTCCTCGCGAACCAACGAAGGCGACCTCGACGATATCATCGACGACGATGAAGAGGTTGATTCTGATGTTGTTCAGACGGAGAGCGATGAATCGATCGAGATTCCGACAGCCACGCGACGCTCAAAGTTCTTCTCGACGGCAAAGAATGCCATCATTCGCCCGGCAAATCTTGATGACGAGCCGATGACCATACTTCGCCGGGACTCGGATGCGCAGGACGCAGAACAAGGTTCAGAAGCCGGCGGGGATTCGATCTATGGTCAGCAGCTCTCGGGTTCGGTTCGCATTCTACGTCCGATCAAGCAGGATCCATCCGCCGACGTTCGTTCTGCCGGAGCGCCGATTCCACCGGCAGCACCGGCGAGTTCAAGCACCCCATCGGTGGATCTCAGCGAAGTGGAAAAGCGTCTCCAACAGCTGCATCCGCAGAAGGACATCACGCTCTTCCATCGCGACGAGGATGAGCCGGACACGATTGATCCCGGCGTGGACGAAGACGTCGAGGACTCTGATGATGATGATGGAATAGAGGTTACTACCCCACCCGCGTCCAAGGTAACCGTGCAACGGCCCTTGACTGTGACAGTGCAGGACACGCTCTTTCCTATTGAGCCAGAGGTTCAGCTCTCGAACGTCACGATGTACGACGAAGAGATTGCCTACAAGCCCCCTACCGCCGGTCTACTGGTTGATATCCCTCAGGAAGGGGCTATTGATGACGCAGAGCTGGAGGCCAATGCACAGACGCTGCAGGAGAAGCTTGCAACGTTCAAGGTTCGCATCGAGAACTTGACGGTGACGCCGGGTCCGGTTGTAACGCAATACGAGTTTGTACCAGCCTCAGGCATCAAGGTCTCGCAGATTGAAAACCTTGCCGACGATATTGCACTTGCACTCAAGGCCCAGGGCGTTCGCATCATTGCCCCTATCCCGGGCAAAGGAACGGTGGGCATAGAGATTCCGAACCATAATCCGTCGATCGTTCGCTTTAGCTCAATCATCAAGAGTCAGAAGTACCACGACGATAAGATCAAGCTGCCGCTGGCCATGGGTAAGACGGTGGTCGGAGAGGTGTTCTGCGCTGATCTGACCAAAATGCCCCACCTTCTCATTGCTGGCGCAACCGGCAAGGGTAAGTCAGTTGGCATCAATACGATCATTGCCTCGCTGCTGTATCGAATGCATCCGAGAGACCTCAAGTTTGTGATCGTCGATCCGAAGCGCGTTGAAATGAATCTCTATGCATCGCTTCGCGATCACTATCTGGCGATCTCACCGGACATCAATGAGTCGATCGTGACCTCCCCGCAAAACGCCGTGATTGTACTCAAGGCCCTGGTGGAGGAAATGCAGCAGCGCTTTAGCATTCTTGCGGCAGCCGGTCAGCGAAACGTGCTCGATTACAACCAGCGTGTTCGTGAAGGGAAGATCAAGGACAAGGGGGGCTTTGCGCATCGCCCGATGCCGTACATCGTGGTGATCATCGACGAGCTGGCCGACCTGATGATGACGGCCTCGAAAGAAGTCGAAGAACCGATTTGCCGCCTTGCTCAGCTGGCACGCGCCGTGGGCATCCACTGCGTTGTGGCCACGCAGCGCCCGAGCGTTGACGTGGTAACGGGGCTAATTAAGGCCAACTTCCCTGCTCGCATCGCCTACCAAGTTAGTTCACGTATCGATTCGCGAACCATCCTTGACGGTACCGGTGCTGAGCACCTTATCGGCAATGGGGACATGCTGTTTGCGCCGGGTAACACGCCGATGCCGATCCGTATGCAGAACGCCTTCATCTCGACGGAAGAGGTCGAGGCGATATGCGAATGGATCGGTAAACAGCGCGGATACTCCACCCCGTACATGCTCCCTTCCGTTAACAAGCGTTCCGGGTCAGGGGGCGCCTCCGGTAGCGACCGTGACGCCTTGTTCGAGGATGCGGCACGCATCTTTATTCAGCTTCAGCAGGCCAGCACATCTACACTTCAGCGCCGACTCAAGATCGGCTATGCCCGCGCCGCACGCATCGTAGACGAACTCGAAATGACGGGAATCGTCGGCCCACCGGATGGCTCACGCGGGCGTCCGGTTCTGCTGCAAAGCGAGAGCGAGCTGGAAGCGTATTTGTGAGGAGGTACGGAAGTACGGAAGTACGGAAGTACGGAATTACGGAAGTACGGAAGTACGGAATTACGGAAGTACGGAAGTACTGTATCGATACACCTATCTATTGGGGCTTCAATAGCGGAGGACAGTTGAAAGGGTCCTTTGCATCTGCGCAAGATTCGGTGTGCTGATATCCGCATCGTTGGTCGAGAACTCCCCTACCAGAGCAGTTCTGACGCCGGCTGCCTTGCCTGCCTGAGCATCCGTGATCGAGTCGCCAAGGAACCAGCATTGTTCGGCGTCGAGGTTGTGTTCGGCAATGGCTTCAAGGAGCATGCCCGGAGCGGGTTTGCGGCGCGGGCTATTTGACGCGGCAAGATCTGTGCAGGCATAAATGGCGTCGAGACGCGCTCCGTGCCTATCGAGTAGTGACTGCATTGCTTCGTGGACTGCGTCTAGGTCTGACGTTGTCATCAGCCCCTTGCCAACGCCCTGCTGATTCGTGATGAGAATAAGCAGATACCCCTTCTGGCGGGCAGACACAAGAATTGGCAGCACGTCAGATAGCAGCTCAAACTCAAGGGGCGAGCGGACATATCCGCCGATGATACGCTTGTTGATGATACCGTCGCGGTCGAGAAACAGTGCGCGTTTCATTGTGTCATCCGATCAGATGTTGGTCGTCAGTCGCTGTGGTATCTTCCTGGAGATAAAAGTGCGGCAGCAGCTCAGACGTGACGGGATCGAGAAATCGACTCGGCTTGCCAAGGACATCCGAATTCTGCCATTCGAGCATGATCGATGGGTAGAGAAGACACAATCGACGCTTGGCCCTGGTGGCGGCCACGTAGAGTAGTCGTCGCTCCTCCTCGAGGCTCTCCTCATTATCCGCACTGCGTGCCGAGGGTATGCGACCTTCGTTGACCCACAACAGGAAGACGGTGTTCCATTCGAGACCCTTGGCCGAATGGATCGTAGAAAGCGTTACAAACTCGTTCTCAGCATCGTCCGGATCAATATCATCAAGAGTGTCGGTAGGCGGCTCTAGGGCGATGTCGGCAAGGAACTCCGACACAGTTCCGTACCGCGAGGCGATCGCCACGATGGTCTCGATGTCTTTCCATCGCTTCGGAGCGTCGTCGTAGACGGACTGCAGCACGCCATGATAGGCATCAGCGATCATTGAACATCTCTGCTGCGCTTGCGTCACCGTCCGAGCGCGCGCAAGCATGGCAACGAGACCCGCAACAACCGAAGCTGCCTTCGGGCCTACACCAAATGATCGCTCCGGATCTGCCAGTGGATCGGATTCGGCAAGAAGTGCTTCGATCACTGTTTCGGCTGTCTTCTGGCCGATGCCTTCGAGCTGCACCAGAACTCGATGCCAGCTGATGACGTCGCGCGGATTCTCGGTCAGGCGCAGTCGAGCGATAACGTCCTTCACATGCGCGGCTTCGGCAAAGCGAAGTCCACCGAACTTTCGAAAAGGAACGTTTGCCTTCTGCAGTTCGATCTCCATATCGAAGGACAAAAATCCGCTCCGAACAAGAACAGCCATTTCGGAAAGGGGCACACCGGTCTCGCGCAGCTCAAGGATCTGCTGCACAACAAACTGCGACTGCTGACGCTCGTTGATGGCCGAAACAAGCATCGGTGCATCGCCAGGGGGCAACGTGCTCTGCAGGTGCTTGTCGAACATGCCAGGAGCCCCGTCTATGATCGCATTGCAGACATCCAATATCTGCTGCGTACTTCGATAGTTCTGCTCCAGGCGAATGATCTCGCATGGAGTAAAGGTCTGTGGCACCATGTGGATGTTGCGAACGTTCGAGCCACGGAAGGAATAAATACTCTGGGCATCATCGCCCACGACCATGATGTTGCCGCTTTGGCCAACCAGACCCTTGATGATCTGATGTTGCAGGTTATTCGTGTCCTGGTATTCATCCACCATTACGTAGCGGAACTGAGCGCGCAGCACCGGACCTATGCGTTCATCTCGAGTGGCTGCCAGCAGATACAGCAGCAGATCGTCATAATCGAAGAGTCCGTTATCGTGCTTGTAGGAGTTATAGCCTCGGATGATCCTGCCGATCTCTTCGGCATCGTCAATGAACTGGGTGTACTGATCCGCAATGACGTCGACAAGTGGCTTCGACATGTTCACGGCCTTGGAGTACATGTCGTGCAGCGTTGACTTGTTCGGGAAACGCTTTCGCTTACGAGTGATGTCAGATCGGGATCTCACAAGACTCATCACGTCTTCGGCATCAGACTGATCGAGGATCTGAACAGGCGGGGCCGATTCCTGGCCGCCCGGCACACCAAATCGTCGCAGAGTCGTCCACGCGAATGCATGAAACGTCCCCCCGGAGACGCGCTCACATCGACCATCCAAAAGCGCCGAAGCGCGCCGAAGCATCTCCCCTGCGGCCTTGCGAGTAAAAGTCAGCAGGAGGATCGACGTCGGATCCACTCCGTCTTCTACCAATCGTGCCACACGATAGGTCAGCGTTCGTGTTTTGCCCGTCCCGGCGCCGGCAAGAACAAGTGCCGGTCCGTTAGTGTGCATTACGGCACGAAGCTGCTGCTCGTTCAAAACCTGCTCGTAGGGAATGCGATACGCTTTCCCCGAAGGGGCTATCGTTGCCGGTTTGAGGACGAGCTTCTTCATCTATGTGGCATCAGTACGCCAGCAATGACCGGAGCTCCGAAGCTACTCGTTCGATGGTTGGAATCACAGCGTCCATCATGCCCTTGTTGTACGGGATCGGCACGTCGACCGATGCACACCGCACGACGGGAGCGTCCAACGAGCTGAAGCAATCGCTGGTGATCGTTGCGGCGATCTCAGCTCCGAAGCCGGCCGTAATGGTATCCTCGTGAAGTACCATGCAGCGATTGGTGCGTCGAACCGATGATAGCACCGCTTCGCGATCCCATGGCACAATCGTCCGAAGATCGATGATCTCAATGTCCTCTCCGGTGAGCTCCACAGCCGACTTTGCGCGGTGAACCATTTCGCCCCAGGTCACGATCGTTGCCCGTGTACCGGGGCGCACAATCGTGGCAACCCCGAACGGGACCAGATAATCATCTCCCGGATACACGCCCCTACCCGGTGCTGTGTCCTGAATGGCCCGATGCTCAAGGAAGAACGTCGGGTCGTTTCCGCGCAGAGCCGTGCGCAGAAGGCCAACGGCATCCTGAGCGTTGGATGGCATGGCAACTCGCCAGCCGATCGTATGGGCGAAGATCGCTTCCCCGCTGACGCTGTGCCAGGGGTCGCCCGTGCGCTTGGAGAACCCAACCGGAATGCGCACCACCATCGGCGCGGCAAAGTCGCCATTGGTGCGCCAGCGCAGTGTTCCGCAGTCATTGATCTGCTCGGTGGCCGGATCGAGATACTTACGGAACTGGATCTCCGGCACCGGCACAAGGCCCGCAGCGGCCATGCCAACTGCGCGACCGATGATGCCATCCTCGTTGAGCGATGTGTCAAAGACGCGCCCCGCTCCGTGGCGGACTTGTAGGTCGACCGTGGCGCCGTGTACGCCCCCTTTCATACCAACGTCTTCGCCGAAGACCACACAGCGCGTGTTGACCGTGAGCTCGCGATCCAGTGTTCGTTTGACGGCTTCGATAAGGTTTACCCGTGGACCATCTTCGACCTTCAAGCCAGTTGATGAAGGGGGCTCAATTCCATCTCCGAGAAGTCCACCATGTTTCTGCGGCGTACCGTCAAAGAACACCATGGTGAGTGCATCTGCCGGTTCTGGCTGCGCCTGGGCAAGAGCGGCATCACGGGCCTGCACAACTTCATCATTGACAGAAGCAACAAACTCTTCCCATCCCTCTTCGGTCATGTACTTCTTGCGGATGAACATCGAGCGAAGTTTATTAACCGGATCGCGTGAAACGTCGTCTTCACGCTGCTCCGGAGTCTTGTAGGACTGGTTGTCTGCTCCGCTGTGTCCGCAGATGCGAGGAACACGAACGCGAAGAAGTGCCGGACGTTGTGATTCACGCACATGATCAACGGTCTTGGAGATCAACCGGTCGGATTCTTCTGGATTCGTTCCATCAACGTCAACAATGCGCAGACCACCAAAGGCAGCAAGATTCTCTGCGATGTTGCCACCCGGCGTCTGCATCGTGCCTGGCACACTGATCCCAAACTGATTGTCCTCGATGAAGAAGATCATTGGAAGCTTCAGCGTGGTTGCGATGTTCAACGCTGCCCAAAATCCATTTGTCGCTGTTGAACCGTCGCCACCGAGGGCAACGGCAATAGCCCCTTTCCATGAATCATCGTTGAGAACAGTAGCGTGATAACTGATAGCTTGAGCCCAGCCGACACATGGAGTGTACTGCGCGCCAACGTCCCCTGATGCAGGAAGTACCGTAACGCCATTTCGGTTCGGTAGTGAGTGAACTACGCCAATGTCACGTCCGCCGTTGCGACTGCCCGAGAGTGCCAGTGGTCCGGCGAATGACTCCTCGTAGGTCATTCCGGCTGCGATCACAAACGGCCGTGAGCGGTAATACACCGTAGCGCCATCATGCCCCTGACGCAGGGCATGACCCAGAATCGCCTGAGGCAGTTCGTGCCCGCGGGCCGAGAACTGATAGGTGACTCGCCCTGAGGGGGCTAGTTCAGTCTCTTCGATCGTATCGATGATGCGCGAGGCCAAAACGGTTCTCGCCACCTCAAGCCACTCATTCTTGGTCATGCTGCCTCTATTTTTATTCGGTCGAACGGGGCAAAACTACGGACCGTGGTAGATTTGCAGGGATGTTCGTTTCCCACTTTACCGGAATCCGGTCATGAAGAGTTTCTTTCTCGTTGTCGGAATCGCCGTGCTGTTGTTATCCGCACGCGTGAATGCTCAGTTCAGCATACCGACCTATGAGCCAGGTCAGTGTCTGAGTACAGCTAAAACCTCGATTACTGGTGCAACTGACGGTGAGGTGATCGGAATTGTAGCAGTAGGACTTGACGTACCGCTAGGTGCGACATCCCTCAGTCTTGCCATGAGCTCCAAGGACGGCAAGTCAGCAGCGTGGGTCTATGTTGTGCGCAGCGCCGCCAAGGACACCACGGCGCTGGTTCCGCTGATCCGTGTGTTGTTCTCCTGCTCCCCACCACCACTTCCGGCCGGTACCGAGATCCCTGCGGATGGGTTGACCGATGGTATTGGTACGATTCCCCTTCCTGACAAGTTCACGCAGGGTGCGGCACTTATCACCGCATTGAAAAAAAGTCCAAAGTTCTCCGCTTTCTCGACGGCATACCCGGATAGTTCGGCTTCGCTTGCTGTGCTGACATCTGCTGTGGAAAGCGTTCCTGGACTCTTTGACATCGGCAAGTTTTACTGGATCCTCAACTGGTCCAGCACCGGGCAGCCGGACCCAGGCCAAGGCCAAGGTGCATTCAGTGGCTTGTTATGCGTCAACAACATTGCTACCGGCGAGACGACCTGTCTCGATTCGGCTGACTTCACGTCGGTGTCTGAATACGCCCACGACGCACGTTTTGCACTGGCACCAAATCCTGCCGGAGACGTTGCCGTGCTGACCTTGCCGCAGTCTCTCGTTGGCTCGGTTGTTGACCTTGAGATCGTCTCGGTGACTGGTTCCACAACGCCCCTTGCACACCGTCGATTTGTGGAATCACCGGCGATGGTAATCGACGTTGCCAACCTTGTCACAGGTATGTACTCTCTGGTCATCCGCTCGTCCACGCAGAACTTCATCGTGCCGCTGTCGGTTCACCGCTGACGCACCCTTATCTCACACACGATTTTTCATCGACACTCACCACAAGCAATGTACTCTCATCTTCACGCTACGGACCCCGAGGTATTTGATGCCGTACGGGGCGAATATGGTCGCCAATGCGACAAAATCGAACTGATCGCCAGTGAGAATTTCACCTCTCTCAGCGTCATGGAAGCGCAAGGCAGCATCCTGACGAACAAGTACGCCGAGGGCTATCCGGGCAAGCGCTACTACGGGGGATGCGAATGGGTAGACGTTGCCGAGAACATCGCCATTGAGCGTTTGAAGACACTCTTCGGTGCCGAATACGCCAACGTGCAGCCACACTCCGGCTCGGGCGCGAACATGGCCGTGTACTTCACCTATCTTAAGCCCGGTGATACCGTGCTTGGGATGGACCTGTCGCACGGCGGACACTTAACGCACGGCTCACCTGTCAACTTCTCGGGCATGTTCTACAACTTCATTGGCTACGGCCTGGACAAGCAGACCGAGCGACTCGATTACAACGTTGTTGAGGACTTGGCCAAGCAACACCGTCCGAAGATGATCACGGTGGGAGCAAGTGCCTATTCCCGCGAGATCGACTTTGCAGCCTTCCGTGAGATCGCCGACAAGGTTGGTGCATTTCTCCTTGCTGACATTGCCCACCCTGCCGGACTCATTGCCAAAGGGCGATTGATGAGCCCCGTTCCATACTGTGATATTGTGACGTCAACAACGCACAAGACCCTGCGCGGTCCGCGCGGTGGCCTCATCGTGATGGGCAAGAATTACGAGAATCCATTTGGCAAGGTTGCTCCGAAGAGCGGACGCAAGAAGCTTATGGGCGAACTTCTCGATTCGATGGTGATGCCGGGGATTCAGGGCGGACCGCTTATGCACGTGATCGCAGCGAAGGCCGTTGCCTTTGGCGAGTGTTTAACGGACAGCTTTGATGAGTACACGAAGCAGGTTGTACGCAACGCCGCGGCCATGGCCGATGAGCTCATGAAGCACGATTACAATATCGTTTCTGGTGGCACAGACAATCACCTGATGCTCATCGACCTTCGGAATAAGAACGTCACGGGCAAGCAGGCGGAGAATGCCCTTGATGCCGCGGGCATAACCTGTAACAAGAACGCGGTGCCGTATGACACGCAGCCACCGCTGGTGACGAGCGGCATTCGTCTCGGTGCAGCAGCTATGACAAGCCGCGGTATGGTCGAGGACGATATGCGACAAATCGCACGGTTCATTGATCATGTAATCAGCAACGTTGGCAACGAGGACGTCTACGCCGCTGTAAAAGCAGATGTGAAGACATTCTGCAACGGCTTCCCGCTGTATCCAACGCTGTAACTCGCCAGCCCCCTATCGGCTGCGTATGGCTTTCGGCTCGATGGCAAAGTCCATCGAGGCCGCAACGCCGTGGGCAACACGCATCTGGGCTACGTGAGCGATCATGGCTGCGTTGTCCACGCAGTATTGCATACGAGGAGCGATGAACGTTATCCCTGCCTCTAGGCAGCGCGTCTGCATCGACTGACGCAGCTCTGAGTTAGCGCTAACGCCACCGGCAATGGCAACCGTCGCAACGTTGTTCTCGCGCGCAGCGCGCATGGTCTTGCGTACAAGCACGTCCACGATTGCCCGCTGCGCTGAGGCGCACAGGTCGTCAATGGGAAGGGGCTCGCCGGATCCTGTGATACGGTCGACCACTCGGCGAACAGCGGTTTTCAGACCGCTGAAGGAAAAGTCGTAGGAGTCCTCCTGCATCCGACCGCGCGGAAAAGCAAACGCTTCGGCATTACCAGCCTGCGCATGGCGGTCGATGGCAGGGCCCCCGGGATAGCCCAGTCCCATCATCTTGGCGATCTTGTCAAAAGCTTCGCCGGCCGCATCATCGGTGGTCGACCCCAGAATGCGATACTCTGTCGGACCCTCGAGGAGAAATATGCTGGTATGTCCGCCGCTGACGACCAGAGCAATACTCGGATAGGTCAGCGATGGATCCTCGAGATACCCCGAATACACGTGCGCTTCGATGTGATGTATAGGATACAACGGCACGCCAAGAGCAAGAGCAAGCCCCTTGGCGTAATGACAACCAACGAGCAGAGAACCGGCAAGCCCCGGACCATTGGTGACGGCGATCGCATCGATGTCGGACAGAGCAATGCCCGCCTTGCTTATCGCAGCATCAACGATCTGCGAGATTAGTCGGACATGCTCACGTGAGGCAAGCTCGGGCACGATTCCGCCGTACAGATCATGGACGGCCTGTGACGAGATGACGTTACTACGCACATGACCGTCAACAAGGACGGCAGATGCCGTATCGTCGCACGACGTCTCAATTGCCAGGATCGTCACGCGAGTTCCTTCCAAAGCATGCTAAGAGCTGCCCCAACGCTTCGTTCTCGATTGACATGGCGATCGTCGCCGAACTGAAAGCGAATGGGCACGCACCGCTGCGGCGAAGACACCGCAATGTAGACTGTACCGACGGGCTTCTGTTCCGATCCGCCACCGGGTCCGGCAACGCCGGTGATTCCGATACCGTAGGTACTCTGAAACCGCTCTCGAATGCCGCTGGCCAGCTCCGCGGCCACCTCTTTGCTCACGGCGCCATGGCGCACAAGAGTCTGCTCGTCAACGCCCACATCCCGGACCTTGGAGGCGTTGCTGTAGCACATCACGCCGCCAAGGAACCACAGGCTAGACCCGCTGACATCCGTAAGGCGCGCTCCGAGCATACCGCTGGTGCACGACTCAGCAATGGCCAGCGTCTGACCAAGCTCACGAAGTCGTAGGCCGACAACCTCAGCAAGGGTCTGTTTGCCTTCGCCGAACACATGCGTACCAACGCGCTGCATCAGCACATCGCGCACCCGCCAGAGCTCCTGCTCACGGGTAAGGGGGCTGGCACTGCGCGCCCCAATCCGCAGCCTAACCCCATGATAACTCGGAAGGAAGGCCAGAGAACAATCACCGAGAAACTCGGTCGGATCGCCAATGATGTCAGCAAGCGTACTCTCAGCCACACCAGTAGTAAGAAGCGTTACATACTCACTTCGCTGCTCACGTGCGGCATTAATGCGCTCCCGCAGCATCGGCAGCACATGGTGCGTTGTGATCTCCTGCATTTCCTTGGGCACGCCCGGCAATGCAACCAGAAGGCACTCGTGGTGGTTCAGTAGAAGTCCGGGGGCCGTACCAATTGGATTTGGAAGAATTGTCGCGCGCGATGGTATGAGCGCCTGACCGGCATTGCGCTCGGTAACCTGGCGACCGCGCTCGCGCATCCAGTTATGCAGATGCGAGAGCCAGCCTTCAGAAACCACCAGCAGATCGTTCGTATACGATGTGAGAACATCCTTGGTGATGTCATCATGCGTTGGCCCCAAGCCCCCTGTCATGATGATCATCTCGCTGGCCAAGGAAAGTCGATCGAGCGTCTGCGTCAGTTGCACCGCTACGTCGCCGATCGTTACATGCTCAACGAGCGTGCAACCGGCCAGAGTGAGCTCCTCTGCCAACCACGCAGCATTGCGGTTAAGGATCTGTCCGATGAGAACTTCATCGCCGATGGAAACGATGGAAACGCGCATGTAACGATTTGGTCAAAAAGAAAAGGCCCCGCGCGTGCGGGGCCTCGAAATTGCTGATTTTTCTGACTCCCAAGGAGCCTTCGGATTACGACAGCTTTTGACGGATCTTCTTATCGCTCATGCCGCGCAGATAGTACAGCTTGGCACGACGCACATCACCACTCTTAAGAACCTGCATGGACTGAATGATCGGCGAGTGGATCGGGAAGATGCGCTCTACGCCTACTCCGTTGGAGATCTTCCGAACGCGGAATGTCTCATTCATTCCGCTTCCGCGTCGAGCGATGATCACGCCCTGGAAGTTCTGGATACGCTCCTTTTCACCTTCCACAACGCGCACCGCGATCTTCACTGTATCACCCGGACGGAAGTCAGGGATTACTGGTGAAGCTTCGCCGGCCTTAGCCTGACGCTGCTCAAAGGCCTCTGTGGCAGCTATGGTTTCTATTGCTTTGACTTTTGGGTGCATGTTTTTACTCCGGTGGTGTTTTCGTGAGAAACTTCAGTGGACCTGACCAACAAGACCGCCATCAGTCTTGCTGTTTGAAGGGCCGCAAAGATACGGATTTTTTTGAACGACATCCAAGTGGCATGGAATCAAAGTACTTACGTGGCGTTCAAGAATTCCCCCCGTTAGTCCTTTCGCTCCGGCGTCAGAACAAGGGGCTGACCAGTCGATGGTGTCAGCGTCAGCACAGAACCCTTTCGGCCGGCTGTCCATGAACGGGGCTGTCCGGCCGTGCTGGTGATTCGGATCCGCTCTCCACCATCGTCAAACGTGAGCTGATACGGAATGCGGTCACCATTGATCGTGAGCGTCTGATCATTGGTAATACTAACCTTCTGACCCGAGGCCGACTTCCACGTACCAGCCAGCACCGAGGCGTTGACCATGCGACGCAGCATGAACTGTGGATCGGGATTCTTCGAAGGAAGCTTGCCCATCACAATTGGCGCAGCCTCCATACTGTCCAAGGGTGTGAGGGCAACATACGTTCCCTTCTGTGTGTCGTAGGAAAGCATCCAGCTCGGCTGCTCGACGTAGCCTAGTCCCCAATTCAATCCAGCCCGGGGAACCATCAACTGCATCAGCACCATTGTGTCGGTTCTTGAGAGCCCCATTCCGGCCTGGACTCTTCCGCTTTCGATGGTCGAATCGATGCGGATCCAAATAGGCTCATCTACAGAGAGTCGAGCAACCGCGTTCCCCAGGGAGTGAGACGTACTGAGTTCTTCAATGAACTTTCCGTTGAACCATGTACCGTGCAGTTGTCCGTACGTTGCGAGCGGAGCCTTGTCCGTCATGGATTGAGCTGAACTCGCAGGTCCGCTGGCACACAAGCCAACGAAGAAGGCTATGATGAGCACGATATGTGCTCCACGGTTTGGTCGGTCAGACATCATGAGATCTTCGTTGCCACAGATTTTGCCTGAAGGAACAGAAGCAGGTAGTCATGTCCGCCGGCCTTCGAATCCGTGCCACTCATGTTAAAACCACCAAACGGGTGTCCACCAACCATCGCTCCGGTGCACTTACGATTCAGATACAGGTTGCCGCAATGGAATTCCTGGCGCGCGCGTGCGAGTTTCTTGGCGCTGCGGGTATAGACGGCACCGGTTAGACCATAGATCGTGTTATTGGCGATCTCCAGGGCATGGTCAAAGTCCTTTGCCTTGCACACGGCAAGCACCGGTCCGAAAATCTCCTCCTGCATCAGACGAGCGTTTGGCTTGACGTTCACAAAGACCGTTGGCTGGATGAAGTAGCCGGCCGCACCGGCAACCTTGGAGCCGCCGCAGATGAGCTTGCCTTCCTTCTTGCCGATCTCGATGTATTCGAGGATGGTCTTCTCCGCACGGGGAGATACCACTGGCCCCATGCGGGCGTCGTCCTTCGGGTCACCGATCTTGATCTCATCAACAGCGATCTTCAGCTTGGCAACGAACTCATCATACACCTTTGCATCAACGATGGCACGCGAGCAGGCGGAGCACTTTTGACCTTGAAAACCAAATGCCGCAGCCACAACTCCATGAACTGCCGTGTCGATATCGGTGTCGGCATCGACGATGATGGCATCCTTGCCACCCATCTCGGCCACAACACGCTTGATCCAGATCTGACCCGGCTGCGTCTTTGCCGCAAGCTCATTCACGTGAAGACCAACCTGCATCGATCCTGTGAATGAGATGAACCGCGTCTTTGGATGAGCTACCAGATAATCACCGGCTTCCGCTCCCGAGGCAACCAAGAAGTTCAGCACGCCAGGGGGCAGGCCAGCTTCGGTCATAATCTCCTGGAACAACCATCCCATCATCGGCGAATCGCTCGACGGCTTCAAAACCACAGTGTTCCCTGCCACTATAGCGGCAGAGGACATCCCCGCAAGGATCGCAAACGGGAAGTTCCACGGTGGGATAACAACACCAACACCCATCGGAATATAGAGAAGCTCGTTCTTTTCGCCGGGCTGCGGCACGATCGGCTGCGGTCCGGCAAGACGTAGCATCTCACGTCCATAGAAATCAAGGAAGTCAATCGCTTCACAGGTATCAGCATCGGCCTCAAGGTAGTTCTTTCCAACCTCACTGATCATCCAAGCATTGATTTCCAGACGGCGACGTCGGATGATGTTGGCAGCCTTGAAGAGCACAGCAGCACGCTTCTTGGGGTCGACGTTCTTCCATGACTCAAAGGCCTTCTGTGCAGCCTTCATCGCCTGCTCAGCATGTTCTATTCCAGACTTCTGAAAAACACCGATCGTTTCCTTTGGTGCTGCAGGGTTGGAGCTGATCGTCTTCTTGTCGGTCTTGACGCGCCGACCATTGATGATGTTCGGGTACTCCTTACCAAACGTTGCACGCACGGCATCAACCGCAGCACGCTGCTTTGCAGCAACTGCCGGCTTGGTAAAGTCGTGATACGCTTCATTGACAAACGGCTTCATGAATTCCTCTGGTTGTATGAATCGCAAATTTACATCGTCTGTGTCGTAGGTTCGCTCACCAACATCGCCATCACATGATCGAATCACTCATCACACTTCTGCAAAGTTTTCCGACCTGGGCACTTGTCGTCACCGCCTTTGGTGTTGCCTACGTCGAGAATCTCTTTCCCCCATCGCCAAGCGATGTGCTCATGGTCTTTATCGGATCACTTGTTGGCATGGGGCTCGGAGACTTCTCAACCTTTCTCATCAGTTCCACGCTTGGTTCTATCGGCGGTTTCTGCACGGCCTATTTGCTGGGCAGGCGCTACGGCGAAGCCATTGCGGATTCACCTCTTGTGCCCTTCATCACACGAGAGATGCTGGTACGGGTCGAAAAGCTATTTGACCGGTATCACGGACTGATTATCATCGCCAACAGATTTCTTGCCGGCACGCGCGCCGTTGTGGCCTTTGCAGCCGGCGTTGTGCGCCTTCCGCTGCCGCGCACATTGGCGTACAGCGCCGTGAGCGCCCTCGCTTGGAACGCAGTACTGCTGTGGATAGGAACGACTGTGGGGCAACGCTGGCGCGACGTCGAAGGGTACCTCACCGCCTACGGATGGGTGATCACCGGGGCGATCGCCGTTGCAGCGCTGATCTGGTTCCTGCGCCGGCGCAGGAAGGGCTGAACACGGTCCTTAGTTACCAGACGAGCTACCTGTGCCTTCGCGACCCCAGTCAACGATCAAGGAGAAGCGGAGAGTATTGCCAAGCGGGTGGTTTTGCTCAACAGTGATGTAGTAGCTGAAGTCGGCACGGAAGATGTCATAGTTTACCCCGGCGCCGAGGGTGAAATACTCACGGGCACCGGCAGCCGCCGGCTCTGTGAAGTAGCCTCCGCGAAGGGCAACCGACTTGTCATAGACATATTCCATGCCAAAGCCTGTTTCCAGTCCACCACGCTCCCACGATGTAACAAGCGAGATGGGAAGTGGATCCGAATTACTTCCATCACGACGCACGAGAAGCTTCATCACATCTGACGTGAAGGTAAGTTTATTGAACTCATCCTCGAGGACCGTCAGTGCAACACCAACGCGCAGATTGGTCGGAAGCGGATCAGATTCGCGGTCATAGGTCATCTTTGGACCGAAGTTCTGGAGGTTTGCACCAACGCGCAGTCGGTTGCTAAGGTCCTCACCGAAGATGCTCAGGTCCGACGGACGCCAGAGAACACCGATATCAAAGGCACTCGATATGCCCACGCCTGCGCCCGGAGTACCAGCACTGGCCGGGGCCAGATTCGACTGAATGTACTTGACCTGCACACCCAAGCCAACATCTTTACCGACTTGCGTTCCGTAGGAAACGCCAAGGCAGAATTCGTTCGAGCGGAACTTGCCTAGTGCCTGCCCATTTTCATTGGTCTTGGTGAACTCACCTAAGTTCATGAAGATGAACGAACCAGCAATCGTACCGCCGAGCTCTTCGACGTACTGGCCGTAGGTCCCGTAGGAATAGTAAAGATCGGCATTGAATTGCGGCAGCCACTTGGCAAAACTCAGTGCCACCTGGTTCGATGCGTCATTGAAGGCAAGGGCGCCCGTATTCCAGAACACGGCGTTGATGTCCTCCGTCATTGCCGTGCCGACATCGCCCATGCCACTGGCACGCGAGTCCGGCGTGATGAGCAGGAACGGAACCGCCGCGCCCCCTGCCTGCGCCAGAGCAAGCGATGACGTTGCGAAGAGTGCCGCAAGACCGAGAACAATTTGCCGGACTACCGTCATGTAAAACTCCATTATACCCACATTGACAGGGGGCAAAGTTAGCGAATGAGGGTTACTTTACCACTTACATGCGAGACGGAACCATCGGCATCTTTCAGCTGCACTACCACCTGATAGATACCTGACTGAGCAGCATCTCCCAATTCATCGAGTCCGTCCCATACCACATCTGCCGTTTGCATGTCGATGATCTGCATTGGACGCTCGATCAGACGGGCACCGCTAATGTCGTAGATCGAAACAGTTGCCGTAAACGGTCGTTGGCTCGCATGCGTGAAGCGGATAGTGGTAGAAGTCGAGAAAGGGTTCGGAAAATTGTACAAGCCTTCGCCAACAATCGACCCATTATCCTCGGGAATTCGGAACATCGTGCTCTTCTGCGACATGTTGTTGTAGACATCCCACCCGCGAACGGTTACCGTGTGCATACCGGCACCGAGACCGAAGATCTGCTTCTGCGCAGTACCTGCCCGGGGATTATCGAGAGATGTTGTGAAGGACGGCGTGAGAATGTCAACATCGTTGGAGTTGTTGAACTGCGCCGTGATATCGTGTCCAATTCCAAGTCCTGTGGTATTAATACCTGTTGCATCAGACAGGTCAATGATCAGTACAGGGTTCTTCCGAACGATCCCGCCGGGGAGGAACTTCCGTGAGTCGAGATACACCTGCAGGTCTGGACCATCTGTTTCCGGATCTTGAACGTCGGAAACGCCATCGACAACAACTCGTCGAGTAACGCCCATGGCAAAGCGCTTATCGTCAGACGCTGCGTACCCGTAGAGGGCGGCAAGATTTTGAGAAAATGAAATGTCCTTGGGAACAACAAAAGTGGCAGTGAACCGCCCCTTGACAACCTTGAATGATCCTTTGACGAGCGCTGCACCGGGACGCAAGAAGACGTTCTTGGAGTTACTCGCATCATTGTCATAAACAGTTACAGTTCTTGCTGCATCCGTTAACGAGATCGTTACGTATCCATTGAATGACACATCGGAAACGGAATCGTTTGGTGATGTGATAATACCTGAGAGATTAACCGTGCTGAGTGCTTCAACCGTAATTGGGGTGGTATCGGAATCAATGTCTCGACCGTTCAGTGTTGTAAATCGAACATGATGATCCGGCACCAGCAATTTCATCGTCGGATCACCTAGGATCAAAAACTTCTCATCGTTTGTGTTGTTGAATATCTGCTTGACGCGATACATGGTCTGTCCCACGGTGGGATATGTTCCATCGGCAAGGCGAGTGAAAAGATCCCCGTAGAACTCGTTGTTCAAACGAGCATTGTCCGAGGAGAACACCACTCGCGCCGCAGAGAACACACCGATCGCTCCACCGTCTGCCTTCAGGAGCAATTCTTCGGCTCCCGACTGCAGATCGGTCATATCATAGCGAGCGAAGTCACACGTAGCCGCGGTAAGGAAGAATGGCTTAGACACGTTCAGCATATCGCCCGGTGTTGTCTCTCGCACAAAGATCTGCTCGTGTGCCCACACGCGAGGGTTACCGTGTCCGATGTAGTTCAACAGGAGCGAGCCACTCGTGTTGATCGTCGAGAGAAGCTCCTGCGTCACTGCGGGTTTGCGACGTCCTCGTGCAACATTTTCGGTCGGATACTCGACCATATAGATCTTCTTCTGCTGGAACTCCTTCGGCACAACGAATTTGGCAAGCGCCTCATTCTGATCAAGATGTGTTGATCCGTCGGTAAGGTTGTTCTCCTTCGTCCCATCATCGGCAACCAACGTTATCCGTGTACGCCAGTCATCGCGGGATGCACTGCTCTCATAGGCGCGGACCTTGCTGATGTATGCCCGTGCATCAGCGTCACTGCGAGCCGGTACGCGACCAATCGCAATATCCGGCCGACGGTCTTCCCCGCTGATACGAGCGTAAAAGTCATCAGTGGTATACGTGGCAAGTCCTATCGATGCGTTATCCGGATCAAGACTCTCGTACGGAATGATATAGTTCTTCTGCTGCGTCGACAAATTCTTATAGTCAAAGTGTCCATCTCCCCAGAGTACCACGTGCGTGAGGGTATTTCGCCACTTGGCGTAGGCCTGAGCGATGTAGTCGCGGATGGCGGTCGGATCCAACATCCCATAGGAATAGCGCGCATAGATCTCTTCGGTCGTGGTCACACTTACCGTGAACCGTCCCTGGCTTTGGCGATACGTGGCAAACTCCCGCGCTGAGGCCAGAAGATCAGGATGAGTGATCACGATAACGTTTGCCTCGCGTTCAGGAGCAAGAATGTCAGGCATAGCCACCCGCGAGAGTGAACCAACACTTTGAAGATTTCCACTGATGAAATACCGACGCAAGGAACCCTTCCCGATCTGTTCACGCAAAACAAACATGCCACCCACAGAGGCTATGTTTGCAACAAGAGCCGGGCGCGACGGATCGGTGACTTCAAATCCATAGACGCCGCCCGAAAACCCATTGATCGAATACTCTTGTGTACCGCCATCACCAGGAAGTGACCAGAAGGTGTAGGAGTTGGCTTGCGCGTCGAGACTCTGCGGGTAATGGATCTCTAACCAGTCGATGACTCCGGTGGAACCGTTGTCGGACGATGAATAGGCTAACCGCAGAACGCTCCGTCCGTCAGATGGAATGCGCGATGCTGCGATACTTCCCCATCCGATCGACGTATAGGCGTCCATGTATTCAGGCACATCAGGCAGACTTACCTGACCTACCGTTGTTCCCGATTCTGAGAGCGTAACCGTACCCGAGAGGTTGCCGCGATGTCCAACAACGAAGCGATACTGGACCGTTCCGGTTGGAACAATCCCGGGCAGTGGTGTGGTAATGGATACCGAAGATCGATTCTCGATGGAGCGTCCAAGCCACCGACGTCCAGACCCCATGGAGAATGGATTGACGATCTCATCTTCAATGAACACACGTCCGGTTGTCAGCGTCGGGCGAATAGTAGGCTCCAGCTTCGACGATCCTCGAACCTTCGCTCGCTCGCCGGGGCCCCCTCCAACTGCCAAATAGTATCCCGACTCCGTAGCGTAATGGTTGATGTAATGACGTATTGAATCGCCAGTGTTCCTCCAGCCAGTTGTTCCGGTGGCATAGAAGATGATCTCTCGGATCGACCCATCGGGATTGGTTTCGACGATTATGGGTTGTTCCCGAAGCTGGTTGCTGAGTGCAGCTTCTACTCTCTCGGAAAGCTCGAGTCCACCACCTCCAAACACCTTGATGCTACCAGCAGCGTCCGCGTCAGTCGCAATGCCCGCCCCTTTCAACTGGTCGGCAGTGATGCGATAGATGCCTTCGCGCGAGATCGTGAATCGGTAGAACGTCATTGGAGTCTCGGCCTGGACATCCTCCACTGAAGTCTTGGATGGCACACGACCAAATGACTCACGCTGGACGTACCACGGTGCCTCGGGATTCAGGACTCGCAGAGGCGAAGGGAATTGCTCCGCTAGATGCGGCGCAAACCCCTTGTCGGCAAAACGAATACGTACGGTGACATCAGTGAGAATCGAAACCGCCGCACAAAACTCTTGTTGGGCCACAACAACGTCGAGCCGGGCGATATGCCGGTTTCCGGCAATTCCATCGTAGGTCAGACATACACGCTGAGAGCAAGCGGTGTTCGGTGTGTCATAGGCGATGTTCTCCATCAGGGAGCAATCAAGAGAAACATCGGTCGATGCGTATTGAGCTCCCTCAAGAATAAACGCATTGCGATCAGGTACGATGACGTCAAATGATCGAACGTACAATCGGCGGCCCGATTCGACCATCATACGGGCACCATTGGTTTGTGGACGCAGATATCTCCTGCCACCAGACACTAGCGTGTCAAGGCCCATCCGATTGCTGATTCGCACCACAAGCTCGGTAGACGTGGATCGAATGACCTGGACAGACTCATCCGTTGCTGCCGATGCACTGAAAGAGAAACAAAGTAGACTAACAGTCCAACAAACCACGAATAGGATCAGGGCCGATTTCGGGTGTTGTACATGACCTCTCAATGGCACGTTTTGCTTCATCGTTATCAAACGTTAGTAGGTGTGATGGTTCGTCACGAGCAGCCTGCTCAAAGGCCCAGATAGTGACGCATACTCCTTGGTCCCTAGTGTCCGATTCACATGGAATCTACGGTATAAAAAAGGGGTAGCAGTCTTCACCATGTAACAAAAAAAATGCCTCGCCATCAGGGGGGAATGAGATGGCAAGGCATGCAGCATAAAGAGGAAGTGACGACTTGCGCCGTCGAGCGGGAAACGAGACTCGAACTCGCGACCCCAACCTTGGCAAGGTTGTGCTCTACCAACTGAGCTATTCCCGCATTCGATTTTCAACACTGCAAACATACACGGGGGGAACGGATTATGTCAAATGCATTTTTTCAGGTTTTCGGCAAGCCCCTTACAAGCAAACGACTTACAGTTATCCCCAGACTTATTCACATATACGTATATTTTCGTAGTGCCTTATCGTCAGTCTGCCGATTCCATCGGGCTAATGCATGGGTTTGTGTGGACAACCCCATAACATCCATAAGCTTATGCATTTATGTGGTTTGTTGAAAGTTGCGCTTGAAGTGTTGTGCAAGCTCAACGCGCACGTCATTAAGGCCTGGACACGATGTCAGTTCTCGCTGGATTGATGTTACGCCCCGCTCCGTGATGCCACATGGTATGATATCACTGAACAATCCAAGGTCGTTGCTGACATTTAATGCGAAGCCATGCGAGGTCACCCAGCGGCTACAATGGATGCCGATCGCACAGATCTTCCTCTGCGACTCGATCCATACACCCGTAAGTCCTTCAACACGACCCGATTCAAGACCGAAACTCTGCAGCGCATCAATGACGGACTGCTCTACTGTGCGCAGGAACCAGTGAAGATCGGGCTTGGTGCGCTGCAGATGAAAGATCGGATAACCAACGATCTGACCAGGGTTGTGCACTGTTGCTTCTCCTCCGCGGTCGATCTCGATCACATCGACACCCCGTTGCGAGAGAATATCGCGCTGGGTTACCACACTCCCCTGCTGCGTTGTGCGGCCGAGCGTGATGACGCTTGGATGCTCACAGAACACCAGCGTATCTGGATGGTCCTGATGCAAAACGGCGTCGACAAGCTCTCGCTGCCGACGCCATGCATCGTGAAATTCAATTGTTCCCCAATCCTGAACGAGCATACCTTACAGGTTCACACACTCATCGTAGGCCAGCGCAGCCGATTCCATGATCGCTTCGCTTAGCGTTGGGTGGGCGTGGACGGTCTTGAAAATAGCTGGGCCCGTTGCACCGAGTGCACGCGCGATTCCGAGCTCGCCGATCATCTCCGTGACGTCCGGACCGATCATGTGCGCACCAAGAAGTTCTCCATACTTCGCATCAAACACAAGCTTCACAAATCCCTGCGCCTTGCCGATGCCATGCGCCTTGCCGTTGGCAGTGAATGGGAACTTGCCAACCTTGACGTCGTGCCCGGCTTCCTTGGCCTTCTTCTCCGTGAGACCAATGCTGGCAACCTGTGGCTGACAATAGGTACATCCGGGGATATTGTTGTAGTCAACACCATCGGTGTGATGTCCGGCGATGTGTTCTGCGGCAACCACGCCCTCAGCAGAAGCCTTGTGAGCCAGCCACGGGGCTCCTGCTACGTCGCCAATAGCATAGATGTTCGGGACATTGGTACGGAGGAACTTGTCCACCTTGATCCAGCCGCGCTCTACAGTGATGCCGACGTTCTCGAGCCCGATGTTCTCGATGTTACCCTGCACGCCAATGGCATTCAGAGCAAGGTCAGCCGTGAGTGTCTCCTTGGTTCCGTCCTTACGCTCAATGATCACCTCTACGCCCTTACCCTTCTTCTTGGCGGACATCACCTTGGTTTCTGTGAGGATCTTCATTCCGTCGCGCTCGAAGGTCTTGCGCAGCTCCTTGCACACATCATCGTCTTCCACGGGGAGAATGCGGTCCTGCATTTCGATCACCGTGACGGCTGTGCCAAAGGACTGATAAAAGTATGCGAACTCGATGCCGATTGCACCGGCCCCCATGACGATGAGCGACGTGGGCGTCTTCTGCTGAAGCATTGCTTCGGTCGACGTCAGCACATACTCGCGATCAACTTCAATTCCCGGGATCGTACGTGGGCGCGCACCGGTGGCCACCATGATCGTCTTGGCGGTGACGAGATCTGTTACCGCCCCCTTGTCATCCTTGACCTCGACAGTTGTATTCGACTTGATCGACCCCCATCCCTTGATCTGCGTGATCTTATTCTTCTTAAACAGGAAGGCAACGCCACCGCTCATGCGGTCGGCAACGCCACGCGAGCGGGAGATTACCTTGGTGAAGTCCACCTCAAGATTCTTCACGCCGAACCCGTACTCGTCGGCATGCTTCAAGAAGTTCATGTATTCAGCATTCTTCAGGAGGGACTTTGACGGGATACATCCCCAATTGAGACAGACGCCGCCGAGACGGTCGCGCTCAACGCAGGCGACCTTCAGGCCGAGCTGAGCAGCTCGAATTGCGGCAACATATCCGCCGGGGCCGGAACCAATAACAACAAGGTCGAACGTATGGGTGTTCATGATGGAATGGCGCTGATTCGATGATACATGGTGGTGAATTGCGCGGCAAAGTTACGGAGTTTCCCCTCAACGAAAACGGCCTCGATACCGAGAGATATCGAGGCCGCTGAAGGAGCTGTGAAGGGGCCTTTTAGGCGTGGTATTCGAACGACTCGCCAATGAGCGGATCGTTAATGGCGACGCTATTATTGGCCTTGAACTGACGCGCAGCCATCAGCAGGAACAGTCCTGCAAAGAACAGCCAACCTGTTAACTCCTGCCAACCAAGCGTGATGGTTTCTGATTTCAGAATGTGGTGCCCAACAGCAGGCATAACAATCCACGTGATGTCAATGAAGTGCGACACGAGGATGACGATTCCGGCCGCCACAAGCATCTTCGACTTGCGCTTTACATCCTGGCGGAGCAGGAGCATGAACGGGACCACGAAGTGCGACAGGACCAGCGCGTAGCCGACATACTCCCACCCATGGGTCATGCGGTTCGAGAAGTACACTGTTTCCTCAGGCAGATTCGCATACCAGATGATGAAGTATTGCGAGAAGGCGATGTATGTCCAGAACACCGAGAAGGCAAACATCAGCTTACCAATGTCATGGTAGTGCTCGTCACGGATGTATCCGCTGAGATAGCCATTGTTGCGCAGGACAACCATCGTCATGGCAATGATCGACAGAGATGCCACGAAGTGACCAGCGAATGCATACACACCCCAGATCGTCGAGAACCAGTGCGGCTCGAGCGTCATCAGAAGGTCGAATGCAGCGAACGTGATAGTAACTGCATACAAGAGAACAAACGGGGCTGAGCGCTTCCAATTTGCACGCGTCGGTGTAAGGTCACCCGGCATTGTGTCCTGCTTAAGCGAGTTACCGACGATAAACCGACGCATAACAAACCAGAGTGCACAGTACATCACAAGGCGAATGACAAAGAAGTCAAACGTGAACATGCCCTGATTGAAGTAGGCTGCCTTCTTCTTAAGAATCGCGTCGGATTGGAGCACACTCACGCCTTCGTCAAAGTGAGCCCATTCATAGATCGAATGATGACCCATGAAGACATTAGCGATGATCGGGAGCATTGCCACGAGCAGGAACGGAACCATCCCCGTATAGTTCTCAGCAATGCGACGAATCGAGGCACTCCATCCAGCACGTGCCAGATACTGCAGAGCCGAGAAGAAGAGCATTGTGACGCTGATACCACCGAAGTACCAGAAGCCAAGGAGGTAGTCGGCGAAAAAGCGCTCAGGCCCGCCCATTGCGTACACGCCGGCAAGACCCAGCGCACCGATGCCGGCAAGCGCCATGCCGATCTGATTCATCTTTCCAACGAACGGGGTTGACCCCAATTGGACGTTACTCATGTGTGTGTACTCCCCTTCCTCAGTTCGTGGCCGTCGATGCGACGGGTTTACTTGCAACACCCTCGACGCCTTGAAGCGATCGCAGGTAGCGAATGATAGCCCAACGATCGATCGGGTCGATCTTGTCAGCATAGCTCGGCATCAGATTCTGTCCAGCACTGATAATGTGGAAAATCCTAGCGTTGGACAGCGCAGCCGTCTCCGGACGCGTCAGATTTGGTATCCCTGCCCAGCCCTTTTTCGACACGGCAGAGTTTTCGCTCTGACCGTTGTAGTAGTGACATGGAGAGCAGAATGTGTTGAACCGGTTTTGTCCACGAGCCAAAACAAACTCCGTGTTGGGCAGGTTCGGATCAACATTTGCCGTTTCGGCTGCATCGATGTCACCCTGTCCGAGCGCGTATGGCTGTGCACCCCGAGCAATTGAGCCTTCAACCGGCTCGCGCAGGCTCTTGCCATCGGCAAAGAACGTGTTCGGCGATTGTGGGATGGCCCGGAACTGATGGTCCAGATTCGGCTGGATTTCGACAGGGGGCTCCGTAGAGAACCACGTCATGTTTCCGGAAAAGAGCATCACGGCAAGCACCACGAGTCCGAGAACGGCGGCGATTTGCACGAGTTTTGAGAACGAAAGTTTCATACGTGTGTAGTCGTGAAATGCAACATCAGTTGGCCGACGCGTGCACAAGGTGCACATTTCCAACACCAAGGTTCGAAAGCAGTGACGCGGTTTCCGTTGCCGAGAAACGATCATCATCGGCATCGATCGTCACAACGAACACATCGTCTGTGGCCTTCTTGAATGACTCGTCGTCTTGGTACTTGTTATACCACGTTGGAATGCGGCAAAGGTGGAAAAGGCCCACAACGGTGAAGATGGCCGTGCCCAAAATTGACAATTCGAAATCGATCGGAATCGAGAACTGCCAGTCAAAGAAGCCCTTGCCACCAATGTTGAGCTTGTAATCAACGGCACCTGTCCAAAACTGCAGACCAAGTGCCGTAGAGATGCCCCCAAGCAGACCGGCAAAGGAGATGTACGTAAGTATGGACCGCTTGATTCCCATGGCCTTGTCGAGACCGTGAACAGGATACGGGGTGTGAATGTCCCAGTTGCGAAAACCTGCATCGCGCAGCTTTTCGGCGACCTTCATGGTGAGATTCACATCCGTGATCTCTCCGATGACGCCAACGGGTTTCGTACTCATAAGTGACCTTCGTTCTTCAGTGCAGGTGGTGTGTCAAAAAGGGATCAGTGGGCATCGCCATGATGGTCGTGATGATGCGTCGGCTGAGCTCCGGGCATGATGCTCTTGATCTCAGCAATGGCGATCACCGGAACAAACTTGGCAAACAGCAGGAACAGCGTCAGGAATATTCCGAACGTGCCAATGAAGATGGAAATCTCAACCCACGTTGGTGAGTAATAGCCCCACGACGCCGGAAGGAAGTCATGATGCAGTGTGGTGGCGATGATCGTGAAACGCTCAAACCACATGCCGATGTTGATGAAGATCGAGATGATGAACATCAGCGGAATGTTGCGACGTGCCTTTTTGAACCAGAACACCTGTGGTGAAACCACGTTGCAGGTGAACATTGTCCAGTACGCCCAAGCATAGTCACCGAAAGCACGATTGATAAAGATCCAGCGTTCCCAGTCGCTGCCAGAGTACCAGGCGATGAAGAACTCCAGAATGTAGGCGTAGCCCACCATCATGCCCGTAGCGAGCATGATCTTGTTCATGTTCTCAAAGTGCTTCAGCGTGATGAACTGCTTCAGGTCAAGAATCTCACGCGTGATCACCAGCAGCGTCATCACCATGGCGAACCCGGAGAAGATAGCGCCGGCAACGAAATATGGTGGGAAGATCGTGGTATGCCATCCAGGAAGGATGCCAACGGTAAAGTCGAAGGAAACCACCGAGTGAACCGAAAGAACCAGCGGCGTTGAAATACCGGCCAAGATCATGTAGGCGATCTCGTAGTGGTGCCAGTTACGCGTTGAACCCGTCCAGCCAAGCGACAGTACGCCGTAGACCTTCTGCGCGATCGGCCCCTTGACGTAGTTGCGAAGAGTAGCAAGGTCAGGAATAAGTCCAACGAACCAGAAGAGGGCCGACACCGTGAAATAGGTGTTCACGGCGAACACGTCCCACATGAGTGGCGATCGGAAGTTCACCCACATTGCCATTTGATTCGGGTACGGTAGCAGCCAGTAGAACAGCCACGGACGCCCCGTGTGACTGAGCACCATCGTCAGTGCACAGATCACGGCAAAAATCGTCATCGCCTCTGCCGATCGGTTAATGGCAGTACGCCACTTCTGACGGAAGAGGAACAAGATGGCCGAGATCAGCGTACCGGCATGACCGATACCGATCCAGAACACGAAGTTCGTGATGTCCCATCCCCAACCGATCGGATTGTTCAAGCCCCATACACCGATACCGGTTGTGATCGTGTAGTACAACGCGAACAGTCCCCACGCAGCCATTGCGCCGGTCACGCTGAGCGTGGCGAGGTACTTCATCGTGATCTTCGACTCCACGATGCTGGCGATGCGTGCCGTTACGTCGCGCATCGTTGGATTACCGAGGACGAGGTCTTCACGCACCGGCTCTTCGCCGTGCGCCATGCCCTGCATTCGCTCTTGTTCCTGGACCACCGTCATGTTTGGTTCCCGTCAGTGAATCGTTCGTTAAATCAGTCGTAGTTGAGAAGTATCAGGCCCTGTCGTTGATGACCTTGGCCAAATAGGTTACCGATGGCCGCGTATTGATCTCGGCAAGGACGTGGAAACTACGTTCGCTCCCACGGGCCGCAGCGACCTTGCTGCTCTTGTCATTGATGTCGCCAAAAATGATCGCGCCGGCCGGACATGCTTCCTGACATGCCGTGATAGCCTCACCGTCCATAACGCGTGCACGGCCCGCATCACGAGCATGCCACTTGGCTTCATGCAGACGTTGAACGCAGAAGGTGCACTTTTCCATGATACCGCGCATACGGCCAGAGACTTCAGGGTTGAATACAAGGTCGAGCGGCTGACGCTCGTCCTTGTAGTTCAGGAAGTTGAATCGGCGGACCTTATACGGACAGTTGTTCAAACAGTAGCGCGTGCCAACACAGCGGTTATAGGTCATCTCATTCAGACCTTCCGGCGAGTGCGTGGTAGCAGCTACCGGACACACATTCTCGCACGGAGCGTTTTCGCAGTGCTGACACAGCATCGGCTCGAGAAGCGTTGCCGATGGGTCCTGCAGCGATCCCGAATAATACCGGTCAAGACGGATCCAGTGCATCTCGCGGCCGATCAGCACTTGCTCCTTGCCAACGACTGGAATGTTATTCTCACTTTGGCAGGCAACCACACATGAAGAGCAACCAGTACAGGCGCTCATGTCAATCACCATTCCCCAGCGGTGGCCCTTGTACTCATAGTCACTCACGATGGAAAGGGGCTTGCCAGCCTCATTCTTGAGATACTCTGCTTCGATCGACTCGTCAAGCTTGATGAGTTCGCTCAGCGTCAGTGCACGAGCAACGTTACGCTCGTTCGGTGTATCACCAGGCGTTTCGCCAAGTGTGTGATGGTTCTGCGTTGTTGCGATACGAACGCGGTCTCCCGTGACCGTAACATCCTTTACCTGGTGATAACCAGCGCCGCCAACAGCAAAGGCATTGGCTCCAACACCGCTGCCGATGGTTCCGGCCGACGTGCGACCGTATCCAAGGGAAACAGCAATAGTATCGTCGGCCATACCGGGCTGAACAAGAGCCGGCAACTCAATGCTTCCATTTGCCGTGGTGATCGAAATCACCTTCTCATTTGCCTTTGACAGAGCCTTCAGATCCTCCGCCGACGTTGCAAGTCCAAGGCCAACGGCCGTTGCCGGACTGATGAGGGCAACGTTACCCCAGGTGACCTTCGTTACTGGATCCGGCAGTTCCTGAAGCCATCCATTGTTTGCCAGACGTCCATCATAGAGCGCACTTGACGGAACAGTCATGAGCACCCGACCTGATGGGACACTTGCTTTTACGAGAGAAGCGACGGCACCGAGGTTCATTGCTGCATCGGATGACGGGCGCGCCGTTCCGGACACGGCGCCAACCTGAAGCGCATCCGTCCAGTTGGTGCCGGGGTAGGCCGTCATCACAGCTGCCTTGACGTAATCAGCATAGCTGGCCGTAGTGGCCATAAATGCTGCATTGACCTTTTTGCCGATGTTGATGAGCGTGTCACACAGCGACGGAATACCATCGCACAACGGCGCGATAACCGGCTGCTGAACACTTACCGTTCCATCCGGGCTGACCGCTGTTCCCCATGACTCAAGCCAGTGCGCGGCAGGAATGCTGACATCAGAAATCTGTGAGGTCTCATCGTCATACAGGTTGATTGCAGCGCGGAACTTGACGTCTTTGAGCAGGGCATTCTTGAACGCACGCGACGCTGAGTATTCAGGGTTCACGTCGAGGAAGATCGCTGCGTGGACATTACCGGCCTGCATCTGCGACGTGGCGTCAGCAATGGCGACACCCTTTTGTCCGGAGTTTGGCAGGGTTACGGATGGATCAACGATCTTCCCTGCTCCCACCGAACCGAGGGCGCTGTTGATCGCAATAGCAAGGCCATGGGCATGCGCGGAAAGATGCGCGCCCGCGAGGACAACGCCATTACCTGCTCCGGCGCTCTTAAGTCGCTGAGCTGCGGCAGCCACTGCTGCGTTTGATGATGATGCCCCTCCAACGATGCTGGCGTGCAGATCTTCAAGGAACGATTCCACTTGGGACGGCGCAACGCGGTGACGCTTATCGGCATTCATACCAGTTGCCGAATACTGCGCCTCAACTACCGTCAGGTGTGACATCGTTGGATTCGCCTTGCTCGGCGTACGGCGCGATGAGAACCGCGTGGTGTGATACAGTGCCGATTTATCCGCACCAAGGAAGTCCGCATCCACGCTAACAATGACCGAGGCCTTCGATAGGTCCGGCAGGATCTCTGCATCACGTCCAAAGACAGCAGCGTTGGCCTGCGCCGCACCGTCGTGGCAGACAGCAGGAACGCTCACTACCACGGCACTGGGCACAGCGGCGATGAATTCGTTCAAAAGCTGAGAATACGTGGGCGAGCAATGTTCATCAACGATGAGGGCTGTCTTCTTTCCATTGGCAGCCCCTTCACTGATGGCCGCAGCGATCTTGCTGACTGCCGCATCATAGGAGGTTTGCTGACCGTTGATCTTCGCACGACGAATGCGGTCCGGATCGTAGAGCGACAATAGAGATGCCTGCATTTCTGCGTTGGCGGCACCACGTGGAGCGTTCGGGTGCGACGCGTTGCCGGTGACCTTGATGGGGCGTCCCTCACGAGTCTTGACAACAGCGCCATAGGCGATGTTGCGATGCGAGTAGACCGAAGCGTAATAGATCGGCAGACCCGGTGTGGCATTCTGTAGTGACTTGACCGATGGGACAAGCTTCTGCTCAGGTCGACGGCATGCTGCAGCCGTCAGAGCCATTGACGCAGAGACAAGTGCCATGAAACTTCGGCGACTGACGGTCGAATCGACCAGGGCCGAGGATGTTGTTCCTGGAGCAAACTCTGCTGTCTCTCCGCGACCCTCGGCGAGCTCGTCGATGCTCTTCCACAAAGGGTTGTTCGATGCATGGAGTGAACGGTCGGACATATTCGAACCTTGTTGGGAGTTTTCGTTCTTGTTGAGAGTGGGCGGGCTGCGCCAGATCAATAGTGACACGACGAGCAGTTCTCCGGACCGATGCCGGCCTTCTTCGGGTGCGGGATGCCGGCAACCGTCACCGGCGGGACCTTGGTGTGATATCCGCCATACTGCGGAACCGTGAGAGGCTCAAGTTCGCCCTTATCGTGCACCTGTGCTTTGATCGGCGTGAAGATATAGCTGCTATCAAGCAGGTTCTTCATGTCATGCACCTTACCGGTGAACACGCCAGAAATCGGACGGGCACCCACGATGTTCGCTTCGGGATTTCGATGACAATCAAGACACCATCCCATGCTAAGGGGCTTGAATTGCGATACGACGCCCATCTCTTCGACAGGGCCGTGGCACGACTTACAATCGATCTGTGCGCGGATGTGGCGGCTGTGGTTGAAGTGCGCGTAGTCTGGTACCTTATGTATACGCACCCACTGGATGGGATTGCCCGACTCGTATGAGTCGCGGACAAGCTGAAGCTTTGGCGACTCCGCCTTAACAGCCGTGTGGCAGTTCATACACGTCTGGGTTGTAGGCACTGGCGAATGGGCCGACTTCTCCACACCAGCGTGGCAGTACTGACAGTGGATCTGCAGCTGCCCAGCATGAAGCTTGTGTGAGAATGGTACCGGCTGTTCAGGCCGATAGCCTACATCGGCAAAACTGTTCCGGAATCCGAAGTATCCAATGAGGACAAGTACCGCTACGACGCCGCCTGCGACAGCCCCGCCGATCTTGACCCCCATGTCGAACTTGCGTGAAAACATTCGCTTCCCTCAGCTAAAAATGTCGTGCAAATATACCGTTCACAGTGAACCTACATCGCATGGTTGTCCACATGAATCACGCGATGGAATTCGGATGTTGTCGAAGACGTCGTGCGATCATCACAATCGCGATTGTCAGTATCGTGATCGGCACCGCCAGCATCACCATCACTGACAACGAATATGCATCCCCTACCGCCGCGTTTTGGCCGCCTTTGGTATAGCTATCCTTACAGGCAGGACATGCCATGAGCGCGCTGACGCTAGCAAGCAGAAAGACGAGAATCGAGATCATAACCTTCATTACGCCCTACCAAACCATTGGTACAACATGAAGTACACGATCACACCAGTCACCGATACATACAACCAGATCGGCAAAGTGTATCGTACAATTCGTCGGTGGGCTTCAACCGACATGGAAAGCCCCCTACGAATTGAAATGACCGCCAAGACAGGCACTGTTACCGCAAGCGAAACATGCGTGAAAAGGATCACCAGATACACCGCTCGCCAAACACCATCACCGGGGAATGTAGTGTTGGGGCTTCCAGTTGTCGTGTACAGATGCCACTTGTGCAACAAGTAGCAGAGCAGGAAGACGACAGAAATCACAAACGCCGTGATCATCACCTTCCGATGCTGTTCGATCTTCTTTGCACGAATGAGGCGGTATCCAACAACGAGCAGCACCGCCGAAATGGCGTTGAGCATTGCGTTGAGTGCCGGGAGTTGACTGAGGTCCATCATAGTGTCTTGAGAATTCCTCGGAGTTTTTCGACGTCGGCCGGATCGGCACTGTCGAAGTATCCACGTACCTGCATGGCCGTGTCTATGAGTACGAATCGTGTGGAGTGCAGATCAGGATTGGTCGGCGAAACCAGACCGAGATCGTTACTCGAAACCGAGATCATCGAGTCGAGCGGAAGATTCACAAACGCCCACGTGCTCCGCTGCGCTCCATACCGTCCGGCATACTCGTGCAGAACGCTCGGAGTATCGTACTCTGGATCTGACGTGAGCGACACAAAAGAAACCTTGCCAGAGAATTCACGATAGACGCCGGAAAGCACACTATTGAGCGCCGGACACACCGTTCCGCAGCGGCTGAAGAAGAATGACGCAAGCCATGGGCGCCCCTTCATTGCTTCAGCTGTGAACGTGGCGCTATCCTGGTCGATACCTTCGAACGACGAAACCACTCGCAGCACCGGCAGGGTATCCCACGGTGAGCGTGCATCAGCTGCATCCTTCGTCTCCGTCGTACACGACGAAGACAAAACGGCAACACTGAGGAGCGCAACAATTGCGCCTGATCGAAGCAGCGTCATTACTGTGGTCAGTGTCCGCCGTGCCCAGCACCGTGATGCTCACCGGGATGCAGCTGCTCGTATACGGTACGTGTGACCTTGTTGTTCGACGGAGCATGACCGAACTCAAGGTTCAGTCCGAACGTCATAACAAAGAAGAGAAACACCGGAACGTATACGAAGAAGCGCAGGAATGGGTTGTCGAACTTCAGGTGCATAAAGATGTACATCACGCAAATCACCTTGAAGACGGCAATTGCCAGACCAAGAGTAATGTTGAAGATGTATCCGTTATGCATGCCGTGGAATGGATCGATCTTCGCAGCTGCTACAGTGAGCAGCGTCATCACGCAGAGCGTTGCGAAAACCTTCATGTAGGCCGGAATAACGTTTCCGTGATCGTGACTCATGGGATTTCTCCAGGGAACGGGAGTTAATTGTCTGATTATGGGAAGATGAGATACAGTGCTGGGAAGATGAAGATCCACATAAGGTCCACAAAGTGCCAATACAGGCCCAGTGCCTCAACCTTCACCGGATACGGATATCCCTTCTTTGTGTAGGACTTCACCAGCATGAAGATCATCGGGATCATTCCGGCCACCACGTGAAGAGCGTGGAAACCGGTCATGATAAAGTAAAATGAGTAGAACAGCGTGTGGTTTTCCTGACCAGGGAAAAGCCCGTCATGCCACTTGGCGCTGTATTCGAAATACTTGACGACGAGAAAGCCCACGCCGCCCAAAATCGTCAGACCGAGAAAGGTCTGGAACTGGCCGTTATTCTTCCGCTCGAGATTGTAGATCGCCAACGCCATCGTGAGCGAGCTGCCGATCAGCAAAAAGGTATTCACCAAGGCAAGGGGCCAAGCAAGGTGATGCGAGGCTTCGTAGAATGCCTGATAGTTGGTATTCCTGAGCACAATGAAGGTGCCGAAGAACCCCGTGAAGAACATGAGCTCGGAGGCAAGAAACGCCCACATGGCCAGCTTGCCATGGGCGATCTTGGTGACCGGCTCGTGAGAAAGATTCAGTGCTGCAGACATGCTACCACCTGTGATGATTGATCATTGTTTGTCGAGAAACATGAGTACAACGATCCCCATAAGGACCGCGTACGACGTAAGGAGAACCTTGCGGGCTGTTGCCGCGTCGGGCTGACGGTAGAAAAACGCGCTCTGAAGTGTAAGCCACACACCAAGCAAGCCAACGCCAGCAGCATAGATCGTTCCGGTTACACCAAGAATTGTTGGCACCAGTGACGATGCGAGCAGGAGAACGCTGGTAAGCGTCATCTGCACGGCAAGAGTTTTTCCACTGTCATCCGAAACAGCGCGCAACACCATGCCCCCTTCCCGGTAATCGGAACGGTACATCCAGGAAAGCGCATAGAAGTGCGGGAGTTGCCAGAAGAAAAGGATCGCAAATAGAACCCATGCCATTGGATCTGCCTGACCGGTAACGGCCGTCCAGCCGCCCATGAACGGCAGAGCGCCCGGCACGCCACCGACGATAACGGCCAGCGACGACCTCGTCTTCATCGGTGTGTATACCAACACATAGCTCAGCCACGTCGCAATGGCAAGCCAGAACGTCAGCGTGTTCACGGTGTAAAGAAGTGCGGCGCCACCCAATGAAAGGATTGCCGCAAACACCGAAGCATTCGCAAGCGTGATGATTCCTGCGGGAATCGGACGCTTGGCAGTGCGCTTCATCCGCGCATCGACATTGCGTTCCATGATGTGATTCACAACACAACTGCCGCTACTGATAAGCAGCGTCCCAAACAAGGTAGTCGCAAGCTTTGCTGCGCCATCCGGAGAAAGGATGGATGATGATGATGGCAGGGCAAGGTAGTATCCAGCCAGCGTTGTCATCATGACCATCTTACTGATCCCGGGTTTAGTCAGCTCATAGTACGCCGCAGCACGCGACGTCTTCGCTTCATCAACCTGAGCGTCCAAGGCAAGATCCGTGTTATGCGCCATCGTTACCGTCCTCCCCCTTGATGGGCAAGCCCCCTGACATCCTTCTCGGATGATCGACGAAGGGGCTGACGGAGAACGGACATCATCGTCGAGGCGTTGAGGATCAGGATCGTTACACCCACCATTACGTGAAGCGTCGTCACAAGCTCGCCACGAGCGGTCCAGAGGATTCCGGCACCAAGCAGAATCTGCACACCCACCAACGCCAGTGATGTGAGAGCCGTGCGGATGATCTCGGAAGGGGCTCCTTCACGACGCAGCTTGATAAACTGCGCAACAATCATACCGGCAACCACATAGGCCAGAGTACGGTGCACAAAGTGAATGATGACCTGTGAATACTGCCACATTTCGGCCGACGGGAAGAAGCCGGCATCGCTCCAGTGCGGGAAACTGTTACTGACACCCCACGACAGCGTGTGACGCGTTAGCGCTCCGAGCACAAACTGCAGAAACGTCAACGCCCAAGTAAGTACTACAACGGTAGCCGTGCTGCGAGCCATCGGCACTGTAGACTTCTCGGTGTTCCACCGCTTCGAGGTCAGGAGGGTGATGCCAAGCGCGATCATCAAAAACAGCTGGGCCAGTGCCCCGTGCGTGGTCGATGTCCAGTCAGGAAGATTGTTCCGAACCGTG
>VEQR01000055.1 GCA_018883125.1 Candidatus Kapaibacterium sp. | reverse complement strand
TGGAGCTGGACAAGATCAGTACCTACATCGGCGAGCGTCGCGAAGTGATGCTTGACGACATTCACGCCGTGGCGGGCAGTAGTCGGGAATTCAACGTCTTCGAATTGCAGCGATCAATCGGCCGTCGGGATGCCGCCCAAGCAATGAAGATCCTTCGTTCCATGCTCGAGGCAGAGTCACAGGAGATCATGATCCTTACTATGCTGACGCGGCACTTCACCTCCCTCTACGCCCTCATTGATCTGCGCGGAGCAACCGATCAATCCCAGATCGCCCGCATGAGTGGCCTTCAGCCGTTTGCACTGGCTGAAGCATTCCAGCAGCTCGACCAGTTAGGACCACGTCGGATCGAAAATGCACTCCATCTTCTGCGTCAGGCAGAGCGAGCACTGCGTAGTTCTGCAGACCGTCAGGTGACAATGGAAGTTCTTGTGGGTTCTATCATCGATGCCGACTAGGCCCCGTGGCGTATCTTTGCCACGTGACCGAACAAACTTCACTATCCTGCGAACTATTGGCGCAAGCACAGCTTGATGCATACAACGCCCATGACGTCGATGCATTTGCGTCCGTCTACTGCGACGACGTCCAGCTCCTAGACCTCGCAACGGGACGCCGATTCTGCAGCGGAATTGAAGAACTCCGGGAACTCTACTCCCGTAAGTTTGCCGAAAAGCCATCCATGCACTGCCGCCTTGTCAGTAGAATTGTCTGTCCACCGTTTGTCATCGACGAGGAGGATGTTGTCGGGCTCGTTGACGGTCAGAATGTGCATGCCGTGGCAACCTACGAATGCCGTGATGGCAAGATATGCCGAGCATGGTTTCTCCGCGAGGTGCATGTATGAATACACCAGGTGTTGAGATCGCAGCTGACCTGCATACTCACACGACATGTTCGGATGGACTTCTCTCTCCGATGGAGCTTGTGGTGAAAGCCGAGCAGCGAGGCATGCGTGCGTTAGCAATTACCGACCATGATAATCTGGATGCCCATCGACTTCTTGAAAGGGGTGGTTATAATGGTCCGGTGAAGATCATTCGCGGAGTAGAGATCTCCTGTCACGACTTTGGTCGTGAGGTTCACATCCTTGCCTACAATGTGGACGTCGACAATCTCCACGTCCAGGAATACGAGAAGTTCTATAGAGAAGACCGAGCACGGCGCGGCCAAGAGATGGTGGAGAACCTCCGTCAGTCTCGTGCTCCGATCTCGTACCAGGAAGTTCTTGATGAAGCTGCAGGTGCCCCGATCGGACGTCCGCACGTTGCATCGGTTCTTGTGAGAAGGGGCTTTGCATCCTCAATTCAAAGCGCCTTCGACGTCTACCTCGACGTCGGCAAGCCGGGCTATGCCGCAAAGACGCCATTCCCTATAGCCAAGGCAGCTAAGATGGTGCACGCAGCCGGCGGCATCCTTTCCGTGGCGCATCCGGGACGATACTTTACTGATCCACAGATGTTCTTGCCCCTTCTCAAAACGGGCATTGATGGCATAGAAGTTTATCATCCGTCTCACTGGCATGTCACTCGGGAGTTCTATCGCGTGTTGTGCGAGCAGCATCAGATGCTTGTCACTGGTGGCTCGGACTTCCATGGTTCGCGTGAGTACGACGAGGCCAACTTCGGAACGTTTGGTGTTACGCCTGCGGCGCTCGAACGGATCACCGCGGCTTTTGAGGCCAGACAGCTGGCATCCCGCAGCGCGTCATGACGGAGCACACCTCATCGCCATCATCTCTGCCGCTGAATGCAGGCGCGGGGCGGCGAATCGGGATTTGCGCTGCACGCTGGCATCGTGAACTTGTCGATGAGTTGCGCAATGGTGCCGTTGAGACACTGCAGGCGTATGGCGTCTCACCGTCGGACATCCTTGTTGTGGACTGTCCCGGCAGCTACGAGCTACCTGTTGCAGCTGCTCGTCTCATCCGACAATCAGGGGTGGATGCCGTGATCGCGCTCGGCGTTGTGGTGCGCGGTGAGACAGCCCATTTCGAATACGTGTCCTCGCCGGTAGCTCACGGACTAATGGACCTCTCGATTTCTACGGGCGTACCATGTATGTTCGGCGTGCTCACTACTGACACTCTGGCGCAGGCACGTGAGCGCTGTGGAGGTGAGCACGGTCACAAGGGTCGAGAAGCTGCTGAAGGGGCGCTACAATTGTTAGTATCGTTCGACTCTCTTCAGAGCAATCAATCATAATTCCCCGCCGCGTTCGTTTGTAATGCGTCATAGTTCACAACCCAATAAGACGCCCATGAGACGAGTCTCCGCCCGGTGCATCCTTGCATTGGTGCTATACCCCGTGATGATCTTTGCTCAGGAGATCCGCCTGAGCAACTGGCAGACGATCTCATCGCTCTATACCGTACGGTCGATGGACGTCGACGCTTCGGGCGTCTGCTGGGCAGCAACAACTGGCGGTGTTGTTCGCTTCGACCCGAAGGATCGATCGATCGTTGAGTATCGCAATATTGGTGCTCTGCAATCGCTGGACTGTTCCTCGATCTATTGCGACCGCAGTGCGAACGAGGTATACGTGGGTCAGGTGAACGGGGCTATTGATGTGTTACGGAGCGACGGCACGTGGTTCAACATCAGAGATATCCGGCGGGCAACGCAATATCCCCGAAGGGGCATTCTGGCCTTTACGCTGCGTGGAGACACGCTCCTGATTGCAACAGAATTCGGCTTCGTGCTTTGGGATAGACGAAAAGAGAACTTCATCGCTACGGTGGACCGCATCGGCACACTCGAAGAGAACTCACCTGTTCGTTCAGTGGTTCTGCACAATGATTCCATTTGGGCTGCTACAAACAAGGGGCTTGCCGTTGCCCCTCTGAACGTGCAGACTCTGCGGCTCCCGTCGGTCTGGAGGATCCTCGGAAGGGATGAAGGACTAGATGCACTTGATCTTTCATTCTGCCAGTCCAATGGCAAAGACCTGGTTGTGACCACGGCACGTAGCCTGTATTCATGGAAGTCCGGGCAATTCCAAAAGTTGATCGAGAGCACGGAAGACATCAACGGCCTGGCTCATGTCGCAGGCTCATGGGAAGTCAGTACAGCCTCGTCGATCATCTCGCAGCTGGCCACGCGGAAGCCGCGCTTGACGGGGCCAATCAAGGGATTCGTCGCGGGTGCTGCTGAAGGGCAGATACTTCGACTACTCTCTGTGGAGTCACTCGGATTTGGCCTTCTCACCGTAGAGGACAGCCTGCAAATGGCCCCAATTCGATGTCCATCATCAAATCAGTTTGCAGATCTCTCCATCGACACGCGCGGTAATCTTTGGGTGGCAACTGACGACAATCCGGGGCGGGGATTCGGCGGACAGGGCGTCTCATGGTATGACGGCACCACGTGGCGCACAATCTCTACGGCTAACGAGCCCCTTCTCAAGTCCAATAACTGCTATCGCGTGGCCTCGGTCTCCGACGGGTCCACATGGGTAGGAACATGGGGACGCGGAGCACTTCGCTGCACTCCGGCTGATACGGGGCTTGTTGTGGAGCGCTTCAGCTTCGAGAATTCCGCCCTTGCCGGTGTTGCCGGCGACAGCACATACGTACTGGTCTCGGGTGCCGAGATCGATCGCTATGGCCGCACATGGCTACTCAACGAACAGGCCTCGAACCAGCTTCTGGCCGTCCGCTCGGGTGGACAGTGGATAGCAAAGGCCAACTGCACAAATAGCCGCGAGAATGTTGTTCGTCACATGGCAATTGACATCAACGGCACGGTCTGGTTGGGCGGACATCAGGGACTTGGACTGATCGCCTACAATGACCGCAATACGGCACGCACGGATGATGACATCTGCAACAAGCTCATGTCGAGCAACTCACAGCTGCCCGATAACGCCATCTCCGCACTGGCCGTCGATCTCAATGGAGCACTTTGGATTGGTACCGCAAAGGGGCTTGCGGTGATCAGTGCACCGGGCGCTGTCACGAATTCCTCCGTTCCCTACGTTCGCCGTGTGTCGGTCCTCTCCTCTGCTACGGTGATCTCGGATATCTATGTTGACGCGTTGAACTACAAATGGATCGCTTCTACAACCGGCGTGTATGTACTTGACCCATCGGGCACAGAGGTCCTTGCCACGATCACGTCGAGCAACACTCCGCTTCCCGATGACAATGTTCGGTGCATCGCCGTCGATGAGGAATCTGGCCTTGTCTACTTCGGCATGATCGGCGGTTGTAGCGTTGCGCGAACGTCATCAATGCGTCCGTTGCCAACGTTTGATCTTTCCTGCTATCCGCAGCCGTTCTCTCCGTCGAACGATCGGCTCTTTGTGATCGACGGGCTGGCACCGGATTGCGACATCAAGATCATGACGGTTTCTGGAACCATGATCACCGCGCTCCAGGTGCGCGGACGTCAGGCCGTATGGGACGGCACTGATGCATCGGGTAGCATCGTTGCACCAGGCGTGTACATTGTGAGCGCATCAAGCGCAAGCGCCGGCACAGCGGCAGTGTCCAAGTTTGCCGTCACCCGCTGAACGAGCAAGCCCCCTGAAAATGAAAACGGCTACCAATTGGTAGCCGTTTTGCATTCAAATGTGCGGAAGACGGGACTTGAACCCGTACGCCCTTGCGAGCGCCACCCCCTCAAGATGGTGCGTCTGCCAATTTCGCCACTTCCGCAGAGGGATGCGAAGATACTCACCCGAGCAGAGATGGCAAAACAAAAGCATACGCAATATTGTTAGCGAACCACCGTGAGTGGTGCAACGGAGCGTCTGCCATTGATCATCACGGCGCAGAGATACGAACCGCTCTGCAGACCATCAGCCGAAACGCGATGCGTTCCCGGGGCCAGACGGTCCGTAAGAAGCGTCTTGACGTACCGACCATCAGTTCCGTAGATCTCTACCGTGGTGACGCCATTAACCGGCTGATACCATTCGACGGAGACATGTTCCGCGGACGGATTTGGCGATACGCGGATGTTGACTTCCACTCGGCCCTCGTAGGCATCGTCAACACTTGTTGCGCGTTGCAAAACGCCCAGCGGAAGCACACGGTCCTGCAGCACGTCCTCGGTCTCCTGTGGCGAACCGCCGAACCAATTCTCCAGTACATCGGCATAGACGCGACGGTAGTCCCACTGGTAGCGCACGTCTCCGTTGCCGTCGAAGTTCGTAAGATCCGGGCTCTGTCCGTAAACCCCGGCACGAACTCCGTTGCCAAACACGAACTGTGCCGATGCCGCTCCGTGGTCCGTACCACGGCTGCCGTTTTCGTACGGACGGCGTCCGAACTCGGAGACCGTCATACCAACCACACGGTCGGCAAATCCCTGCGAAAGCGCATCCTGCATAAAGCTGCCGATGCCGGAGGCGAGCTGCCCAAGCAGGTATGGATGCAGACCATTTTGATATTCGTCCTGCTGCTGAACGTGCGTGTCGAAGCCACCCATATACACGAGGAAGATCTTCGATTTCAGACCGCCGCTGATGAGACGGGCAACAAGCTTCATTTGCTGAATAAATCCACCTTCGCCGTAGGTGGCCACGTTCTTGCCCTTGTCGAAGGAGTTCTTCACCACCGATGAGTACTTGTCACACTGCTCAGCGACCGTGCGCACAAAGTTGAACTCCCGCCCGTAGCGTGTTTCATCCGACATCGGCGTCATATCCGGGGACAGGCCCTGGCCGAGTTCAAAGAACTTCTGTGGGTCCGAAAGTGCAATGCCGATGTCACCTTTCGGGCTCTGCAGAAGCATCGACAAAGAGCCCCCTATCTGAACGGCAATAGGGTCAGGGGGCAACTGTTCCGGGAACCCCGGCAGATGCTTTGACCAGTAGCGGCCGAGCCATCCGTCGAGAAGACGAACCTCGGGGTCAGATGAGTTGAATCCGCTCAGCCAGATATCCGTAGAACGGAAGTGCGACAGGTTGGGATTTTCGTACCCGATGCCCTGAACAACGGCAAGACGACCGTCTTCGAACATCTGCGGGAAGCCGTACTGATCTTTGGGTGCTAGCGCCGGGTGCATGTACACACGAGACAGCACGCTGATCGCCTTTTCCTTTGGCACTGCGATCGTCGGACGAATCGCATAGTAGTTCGGATCGTCCACAGGGATGATCGTATTAAGACCGTCATTACCGCCAAAGAGCTGAACAACGATCAACACACGATCGTCGTCCGGCTGCATCGGCACCGGCATATTCATCGGAGTAAAGGCCTTCAGGGGCACGCCACCGAGGACTTGTGTCCCCACAGCAGCAGCGGCTGTGGTTGCGAGGAAGGAACGGCGCTTCATCGTTGATCCTTTTCGTTACAATTCACTGGTGATGGCTTAACAGAGTTGGAAGTCCGGTGCAACAGCAATGGCCTTCAGGAGTGCCCGCAGTGACCGGGCGGCAGAGGCTGGCTGTTTGATCTTTTCAGCCCACGTGTAATCTGGCTGACCCTCAAGAAGCGTGCTCTTGTAGTAGGCTAGACGTGTTTCGTTGACGGGCACGGGCAGCATGTACTGAACCATGCTGGCCACGAACTTGGTCACATCCTCGTAGTCCGGCATTTCCTTGATGAGCTGCAGGGCGCGATCGTCCGTCATGGCATCAATGATCTTGCGAGCGAACTCGCGGCGTCGCGGATAGGTGTTCGTGGTGATCCACGAGCGGTATCCCGGCCAGCCGGCAACATTCGGAGCATCATAGATCTTCTGATCCATCAGGATCGTCCACTGCGGCGGATCGAACTTGGCAGCCTCCGCATCTTCGAAGCGAAGCAGTTTGAGTATGCCCACGACATACTCAAATGGCGTTTTGATTTGCACCCCGCGCACAGCAGGATCGAAGAAGTGTGCGCTGGTAAAGGCCTTCAGGAACAGAGTCCGAAGATCAAAGTCTGCTTCCTTGAACGCTTTGGCCAGATCACCAACAAATTCCTTGTCCACCTCTCCAGCCGAACTGTAGACAAAGTGCATGTACACCTTACCGGCAATGAAGCGGGCCACAGCATCCGGGCGAGCTCGGAAGATGATGTCGATGAGTTCACGGACCTCTTCGTTGCGAACCTGAAACTCCGTGTTGTTATCAGCCGTGCGCGCGGGGATGGTAACGCCCATGAACTCCTTGGCACCTGTATCGTGCTTCTTGGCATCAAACCAGGAATTGTAGATACCTTTCGGTGCCGGTTGATCATTAAAGCGGGCAACCTTCCAGCCCGTCAGCACGCGGGCTGCCTGCTGAATGTCCCCTTCCGTGTACCATCCAATACCCGTGGTAAACAACTCCAGAAGTTCGCGCGCATAGTTCTCATTCGGACGTCCTGCCTCGTTCAGCCAGCCCCCTAGATAGAACAGCATTCCATGGTCCAGCGTCATATCAAGGGCCATAGTGCGGAAGTTGCCAAGACGATCCTTCCTCAACATCAGATACTGATTGTAGAGGGTATGGGGCTGTGAGAACTGATCATCAAAGGCGAACTCTGTCGTCCAGTGGCTCGTCCAGAAATTTGCGATCCGTTCGATGGCCATGGTATCGCGCAGCGATTCGTACATGATCCACCGAGAGAGCTGTGCATGGTTGGTTCCCCACCAGCTGCGGATCGCAAAAGCGGCCTGAAGGTCTGCTCCTTCCGGGTTCTCGGTGTAGTCGACCATTTGTCCGGACACCGGATCGCGCCACTTGATAAATCCCACGGCGAGCTTAGGATCACCGGGGTCATTCGGACCGAGGAGCTCGGTGACCACCTGGCGTGCGGTCTTGCCCACATAAGCCTTGGCTGCCGGCATGGTTATGCCATAGCTCAAACGGCGGAACAAATGCAGCACATCATCAAGCGTCAGCGGCTGAGTGTATTCCTCAATACCGCCGATCACCTGCAACGGCTGATCGAGTGGTGCATCAGCACGGACGGATGTTCGTGCGATGCTTCGAAAGAGGTCACGTCTTTTCATGGCTCCCTCAATGGAGTTGTGATTTGCAGTGTGACGGTTCGACAGTAGAAACGCCCCTCTGGGAGCGAGTTATCAAAGAGTGTAGCATTAGGACCCACACCTTTGACATCGTTGATCCTCAGCGTCGGGGCGATCGAACGTACGAAGTTTTCGACTGACTTCGCGCGCTGAACGGACAATTCTATGTTGTGCTCAAGTTCACCGAGGCGGTCCGTTGACCCCACGATCGTTGCAGTGCTGCCGTTGCCGGTAGCCGCCGTCACCACGCGACGCATCATTTCCTGATTCTGCGGCGAGATGTCAGCACGGTCATAGTCGAATACGATCAAGCTAAGGCGGCTGACTTCGAAGTTGCTCACCGTCTTGATGAGCGGGAACGTTGTGACCGCGTTGGCATCGCTGTACCGTGGCTGACGGATGTTCAGGTTCGCCGTCAGTGTATCGACGTTGCCAATGATCGGCCCGAGTTGATTGGTCATCTCCTGCGTTAGATCAAAGGTGATCTTGGAAGGGGGCATCAATGGACCGTTGCGACGCGCCAACGGAGTCGAGCCACGCCTCACATCAAGCGTCCAGCCATCAGCACGCTCGGGATTTGTCACGTCCGTGCTGAACTCATGACGGCTTTGAACGGGCACGTACTCGTTGAAACGGGTATGAACGATCGGGTCAAGCAGCTTGGCATCGTTTGAGGCAAGCTCCACACGTCGGTTTTCTTCGGCACCTTCGGCATAGAGTTCATTGGAGGCAAAGGCAGGGCGTTCACTGCTGCGAACCCGGAGTCGCGAAGCTTCGATTCCCCATCGCGATGTGAGGTAGCTCGCCACACTGCCGGCCCGGTCCCGAGCCAGCGCGCTGCGCACATCTGCACCCGTCCCCTCAACGCCATCACTGGTACCCGTGATATCCAAGGTAGCCCCCTTCATGCCGCGCATGCGGGAACCTATCACGTCAAGGATTCGATAGTAGATCGGCAAGGTCTCACGAGGGAACTCCAGCTCATTAAACCCAGAAATACTCGACGTCTGGCGATAGGCGGGACGAAGGACAGCCGAGGCGCTATCGAAGAAGATATACGGAAGCAGGGGGAAGGTCTGAGTGACAACTGTCTCTCGGATCTCCAGCGGAACGGTTGTGAGAGAGGCGATCACGGCCGGCTCTGCAACAGGTGTGTTGTCAACAACCGGGGCAGGGGCAGGGGCAGGGGGCGGGGGCGGCTCCTCTGTTTCAATCATCCGATAGCGGATATGAATGCCAGCGCCGATCATGTTCTGTTCCCAGAGGGCTGACGATGATACCGAGCCTAGGCCAAGGCGGTAGAATACTTCCGGCGATATCTCCATGCTGGTGCCCACCGGGATCACCACGCCGACGCCACCGGAAACACCCATCGACGTACCAAGGCCGGCGAACTCGCCCGAACCGGTAGGTCGACGCTGACGTCCATCGGCATAGAGAATCGATCCGGGACTAACGATCTCTTCGGTCTGCGTATAGTCGGCCGATACGACGGGATTGCCCGCATCAAAAGCTGCACGGATGTAGACCGGGATCGACGGCACGGGGCGAGAGCGAAGACTGATCTCGACGCTGACGTACCCAAGGGTGCTCTCGAAGACGTGTTCCTGAACAAGGGGCTTATAGACGAGGTCAACCGGATCAAGGACTTCGATCCCATCCTGCGTGCGCGCGGAAAGACGCGCAGGCCTTTGGGCATAGACCAGACCGCCCCCTATCTCGAGAGCATCGCCAAAGAGTGAATAGTCGCCCGAAAGCGAGGCATAAATGCCCGACGAAACACCTGTCGAGAACGATCCGCATCCCCCATCGCTGAACAGCACGGGGATATTCGTGTTGTTCATCACCGACAGATAACCACCGCGCACACCGATCGAACCGATCTGTGCGTACGCACCTACCACACAGCCAACGAAGGCCAAGATCGCCGCAGCGACTGATCGCATGGTTACTCCCCGCTTGTGACGCCGGAACGTCGTTCTCCCGCCGACAGAGTTTGGGGAATAGCATTCCCCAGCCGGGGTACAAAGTACGTGGAAACTCCTAAACATTCCACGCCATCTTCCAATTGCGCTGATTGGGTGAGAATGTGCGCCTCGGGAGCGCCGATCTATTGCAGCACGCTGATGCCGGCTCGCAGACCGAAGTACGTGCCGGCAAGGATCAACAGCAGTGCCATCACCCGACGGATGATGCTGAGGATCTTATCCGATACTCGGTGACGGTACCTGCGTGTCAGCAGACCGAGAGTGACCAGCCAGAAAGCGTTCCCTGCACCAAATCCGGCGCTGAACAGCAGGGTGTCCTGCGTTGCCATGCCAACAAGTCCGGCGCTGCGGATCGTCCCGGACATTACCACTAGAGACGGCACAAACGTCGGGTTGGCAAGATTCGTGATCGCAAAGCCAACACCGGTCATAAATGGCGCAAGCCCCTTCCATCGGTTGCTCGGAGATGTCAGCGCGGCGGTGTCTGCGCTGACCGTACTCTGCGACTGTGCAGCTGGCGACCGCAATACCAGAACGCCAGCAATCACCATCGCGATGGCAATTACCAGCTGCGCCGTGGCGATTGCTCCATGGTGCTGTCCGCTGCCCTGCTCCGGCAGAACAACGTCAAGGAGTCCTGCCGAGCCCCACATCGCAACAATGCAGTACACCAGATCGAGCGCGCCCGCGCCAATGGCCAGATGAACAGCATCGCGCATTCGGCCCAGCATACCGTAGCGGATCGCAGCCATGCCTATCGGACCCGGTGGAATGGCCACCACATACCCGACGAACAAACCGATCAAGAGCGCCATGCAACCTTTCGAAAACCTGTGCGAAGCTACGATATGCCGTAGTGATGCTCGTGACCCGGTGCTATCTTGCCGTGGTAAATGACCACTCCATCAACTCCATCGAATGGCACTGCCGTGCTCCTCCCGCGCCTCGGCCTGGTTACCACCACGGCCATGGTCGTTGGTGGCATGATCGGTTCGGGAGTGTTTCGAAATCCGTCCGCCATGGCCGGATTTCTGCATTCGCCCGCACTGCTCATTGGTGTGTGGGTTGTCGCCGGCATCGTGACGCTCTTTGGGGCGCTTACCAATGCGGAAGTGGCCGGGCTGATACCCATCACTGGAGGACAGTACCAGTACTTCCGCGCCATGTATGGCGAATTCATGGCGTTCCTGTATGGTTGGGCGTTGTTTGTTGTGATCCAGTCCGGGTCTATCGCCTCAATCACGTTCGTCTTTTCGGAATACCTCAACACCCTCGTTCCCCTATGGAACTTGGATGACGCAACGGTGCAGTCGTTTGCAGTATCACTTCCCTTCGGCACCATCTATCCGCTCCAGTCGATCGGCATAAAGCTCGTGACGGTGGCCGCTGTCGGACTTCTGACGCTCATCAACGCCTATGGCGTGCGCGAGGGTGGACGTGTGCAGGTGGTGTTTACCGTGGCAAAGGTTGCAGCGATTGTAGCCTTGGTTGCTCTGGCCATTGTGGGCCCTGCTGGCTCTGTGAGCAATCTGACTCAGCCGTCTACCCTTGGTGTTCCTGCTGGATCTGCCTTGATGCTTGCGCTGGCCATGGCAATGAACAAAGCATTGTGGTCGTATGACGGGTGGAATAACCTCACCTATGTTTCCGGCGAAGTTCGAGATCCCCAGCGGACTGTTCCGCGCTCTCTGGTGCTGGGCACGCTGATTTGTATCGGAGTTTATGTTGCCATCAATATCGCCTATTTGCTGATCCTACCCATCGATGCGCTTGCGTCGTCAACCGCTGTGGCCCGTGACGCTGCGTATATGATGATGGGGCCGCTTGGAGCCACGTTTGTGAGTCTAGCCGTCATGGTCTCCACCATCGGCACATCAAACGGGACAATTCTGGCCAGCTCGCGAGTGTACTATGCGATGGCTAAGGAGCGCATGTTCTTCCGAGTGGCAGAGCGCATCAACGAGCGTCATCATACGCCGACCGTATCGCTGGCGATGCAGTTCATCTGGACGTCGGTGCTGGTCTTTTCGGGGACATTCGATATGCTCACCGACATGCTGATCTTCGTCAGCTGGGGGTTCTATGCCCTTGGTGCCGCCGGCATGTTTATCCTCCGCCGAAAGATGCCTGATGCTCCCCGTCCGTATCGAACATGGGGCTATCCGATCGTGCCGATCGTCTTCATCCTCTTCGCCATGGTGTTCCTCGGATACACTGTCGTATCCGACTTCACGAACTACTACGCCGGCACAGTACCGGTAGTCAACTCCGTCTGGGGTCTGATCCTGCTTGCCACCGGCATCCCGTTCTACGTGTACTTCTCAAAAAAGAAGTCCGAGCGAGACGTTGAGGTAGGATAGTAGAGCTTCCCCCGCTGGGGCATCAACAAGATTTGTCCAGTGGTAGCGTATCTCGACAAACGGCTTCAGTCCTCCGATGTCCATTTGAACCCCGGCCGCTGCCGCAGCTCCGATTCGTGAGGTCTGCGGTTCCAATTCGACACGAGCGGCGTTCAGGATGAGCTCCTGAAGAAGCGAGTTACCCGTTGCAATGGTCACCGTCCTGTACGTGTACGTTGCTTCGGCGGAAATGTAGGGGGCTACCAGCCCCTTGAAGGCAAACGCCGTTACTCCGGCGGATATCGGAATCAGCGTCGTTGCCGTTTGCAGCGTCAGCGACGTTCCTCCGCTCAGGACCGCCGTCTGGTCCTGTCCGGCAAAGCGCGATACCGAAGCGCCTCCGGTGAAGCTTATCCCATCAGTAAGGCCGAATCTCACACGTCCGCCTATATGGTAACCAAGACCTGACGCGTGGTTGTATGCCGATGCTGCACCGAGGGTATCAAGGGCTGAATACACGCTGGAGACTGCTTCGGATGGCACCGCCGGACCAACAAAGACCCCAAGTGAAAAGGCCTCCTTATTCTGCTGAGCATGAACGGTGGACGAGCCAGCAGCAATGGCCGCGAGGGCAACAAATACGACGATCGTTCGTGAAAGTACCATCATCGGTGGGTCTCCGTTCGGTTGGAACATGACGCATGTGCGCAGGCTGACGTTCGAAGATATCGCTCCGTGGTTCATGTCGAAAACTTCTTGGAATGACCAAAGCGTTGTTTCGGCCCCTAAGCCCCCTACCACCCGTAACTTGCGCGTATGAAAAGATCCATTTTCGGAGCACTGCCGCTGCTCCTCATTGCGGGCCTGTCTCTCCCTGCCCAAGTGATACCGTCAGCCCGCATCGGACTTACGGCTGGATTGAATGGTTCATTTCTGGATCCATCAATTCAGACGTGGCGTTTCGGTGCCTTTGACCCGACGCCAAGCCTTCGGCCATTCATAACGGACGGGGTTCGGTTTACGAGCGGAGGCTCGGGAATCGGAACGATGTTTGGCATTCAGGGGGCGTATGCCCTCTCCAACAAGATCCACCTGGCTGGCCGCGTAGCGTACAACTCCTTCAGCGGAAGCGCAACGGCCACGCAGACGTTGTCGGACTCAACGGCCACCAGCACGGTTGACGTTTTTGCCTCCTACGTTGATCTTTCGCCTCAGGTGGAGTTCTACGGTCTGTTTGGCGACCTCTCTCTGCATCCATTCCTTGGGCTCGACGTGTCGATGCCCTTGGCTGCCACGACGACTCAAAGCGTGAGTATCACCACATCATCATCGACATACGAACAGAAGCTGGAAGATCAGCGCGACATTCCCGAGCAATCGACTCGAGCCGCTCTGCTGGCCGGCCTCGGATATACATTGGTCTTCAACAAGAATGTTATTGTCCAGCCCTTCATCAGCTACTCACTGCCACTTACGAACATTTCCTCGGCAGCGGCTTATTCTCCTACATCGTTTGGACAGCTCCGTCTGGGCGTGAATCTTTCCATTGGCTTTACCGACGCAAAGCCGGTCGTAAAGGACAAGCCGGTCCTTACCGGCACCATGGAGAAGATCACCGGGTTCCGTGGCAGTGATCAGGAAGTCCCGGTCTCCTCGATCAACGTCGAAGACGTCCGCTACAACGAGATGTTCCCTCTTGTACCATACATCTTTTGTGCTGAAGGGGGCTTGCCGGGTGACGGTGAACAGACCACCGGTTACGCCTCGGTCAGCGGTGAGTTTCAGCTGAGCTCCTTGCCGCTTGACGCCATCGAAGTGAACAAGAACCTTCTCAACATCGTGGCCACGCGGATGAAGCTGGTTCCCCATGCAACGCTTACCATCACTGGCACGGCCGATGGCCGCTCGGAGAAGCCGGCAAAGGGGCTTCCCCAATCGCGCGCTGACTGGGCAAAGACCTACCTTGTTGGCTCTTGTGGCATTGAAGGGTCGCGGATAAGCACCCGCACAACGCCGATTCCCGATAAGCCGTCATCACCGAATGATCCCGACGGTATCGCCGAGAACCGTCGCATCGAACTGAGCTCCAACGTACCGGACATTCTTGCGCCGGTGGTGATCGCGGCTGACAACCAGCGCGTTGCGAATTTCGATGTGGTGATGTTCTACCCGAACTTCCAGGGAGACACCGTGCGGTCATGGTCAATGACCATCTCCCAAGCCGGACGCGTGTTGAAGGAAGCCAACGGCACATCGCTGCCGTCAAAACTGAGCTGGGCTCTGCGTCCAAACGAACTCTCTGCAGCACAGGTGCCTGTTGACTACGATCTGGTGATGCGCAATGTTGACGCTGACTCGGTGGTCGTTACCGGTTCAATACCGGTGGAGTATGTCTCGAGCGTGCAGAAGAAGACAGAGAACTTGGCCGACAAAACCATCGACAAGTACTCTCTGGTACTTTTTGATTTCGACGATGCCGACCTGACAACGGACAACATCAGCGTCCTCGAGCAGATGGTTCTCCCAAACATTCGCTCGAACTCGAAGGTGAACATCATCGGCTACACAGACCGTATCGGCAACGACGAATACAATCTTAAGCTCTCGCGGGAACGCGCAGAGGCAGTTCGGACGTTTCTCAAATCGCGCGCCAAGGAGGCATCCTACTCGGTAAATGGTGTAGGAGAGGCAACCGAGGTGTTCTCGAATGGCATTCCGCTCGGACGTCAGCTTTCTCGAACGGTTCAAGTGATCGTGGAAACACCGCGCCGCTAGCCCCTTAACGAACTCTTCTGCACACGACACCGGACATCACGTTGGACTATCGGTTTCTGAACGACATCAATTCGCCGGCCGACCTGCGAAAGCTCCATGAAACGGACCTTCGCCAGGTCAGCGACGAGGTTCGCGAATTCCTCATCGACACCATCACAAAGGTCGGCGGACACTTCGGTGCCGGTCTCGGAACGGTGGAGCTTACGGTGGCCTTGCACTATGTGTTCAACACGCCACACGATAAGATCGTGCTGGACACCGGACACCAGGCCTATCCGCACAAGATCCTTACCGGCCGCAAGGACCAGCTCCATACGATCCGTCAGAAAGGGGGCCTTTCCGGCTTTCTGAAGCGTTCCGAAAGTGAGTTCGACGACTTCGGTGCCGGACATGCCACAACGTCGATCTCTGCGGCTCTCGGCATGGCTGCAGCACGCGATCAGCTGGGACTGGACTACAAGGTGGTGGCAATGATCGGTGACGGTGCCATGACGGGTGGTCTGGCTTACGAGGCGATGAACAACTGCGGTGTGATCAAGAGCGACATGCTGGTTGTGCTCAACGACAACAACATGTCCATCGCCCCGAACGTTTGGGCCCTGTCGAATTACTTCTCCGAGCTCTTCGCTTCCGAACGAGGCCGCCGGCTACGTGAGAAGATCGGCACGATGACCGACAAGATGGACGGCCTTGGTGATCGGATAAAGTCACTTGCCCACCGCATCGAAGGGGGCATGAAGGCTGTGATCACTCCGGGCATGCTCTTCGAGGCTCTCGGCTTCCGGTACTTTGGTCCGGTCAACGGACATAATGTCGGCCAGCTTGTGACGATGCTCCAAGGTATACGCGAGATGAAGGGACCGATCCTTCTGCATGCCATCACGCAAAAGGGCAAGGGATATGGTCCGGCCGAGCGCGACAAGCAATTCCTGCACGCCATTGGCAAGGTCGACAAGATCACGGGCAAGGCCGTTGCCTCTGCACCGCCGGCTGTAGCGCCCCCTCCCACGTATCAGAAGGTGTTCGGCGAAGCGCTCACCGAGATCATGCAGCAGAAGTCCAACATCGTTGGCATCACGGCAGCGATGCCCGATGGAACGGGGCTGGACATTGTGCAGAAGACCTTCCCGGGGCGCGTCTACGACGTTGGCATTGCCGAAGGTCACGGCGTAACCTTTGCCGCAGGACTTGCCACGCAGGGCATCATCCCGGTGGTTGCGATCTACTCGTCGTTTCTGCAGCGTGCCTTCGATCACATTGCGCACGATGTGGCGCTGCAGCATCTGCACGTGGTCTTTGCGCTCGACCGATCGGGTCTTGTGGGCGCGGACGGCCCGACGCACCATGGCGTGCTGGACCTCGGATATCTGCGCATCATTCAGGGCATGGTCGTGATGGCCCCGAAGGACGAGCAGGAGCTGCGCGACATGCTTTATTCATCCGTGCACGACTACACTGCCGGTCCAGTTGCCATCCGCTATCCGCGCG
>VEQR01000140.1 GCA_018883125.1 Candidatus Kapaibacterium sp. | reverse complement strand
CGACGGCCGATTGATCGCTGCAATTCGAAGACGTTGAATTCCCGACTACTGCCCGCCACGGCGTGAATGTCGTCAAGCATCACTTCGCGACGCTCGCCGATGTAGGTACTGATCTTGTCCAGCTCCATTGCGATGTCACGCAGCCCCGTCCCGACCTTTGCCATCAGCAGGTCCGGCGCTTCGGGTGGCAGGACAATCCCACGCCCCTTGGCCGAGGTCATCACCCATGAGCGCACCTGCGCTTCACTCTGCCGCGGGTATTCGAGCCATACCGTCTTCGTGATGAGCGTTGAGAGGGGATACTTGACCTTTGAGAGCTTCTTCTTCAATGCATCCGGACGCTGACGCACCTTACCGAGACCATCGGCGGCGGGTATGGTTGCTGTGAAAATTAGCACCGTTGGTTCCGCCGGGTTGGCCAGATAGGCCGACATCGAGTCCGAGCCCTTCTGCTCCTTTGCGGTCATTTTTTCGGCACGTCGAATCCAGACAACACGCCTGTCGGACATCATCGGAAAGGAACGAGCAATCGACAGAACCGAATCCAATGAGGTCTGCTCTCCATCCAGCACGTCGCAATTCATGCCGGTGGCATCCTGTTTTGACGCTGCATCGTAGAGTCTCTGTGCGTCATGCTCAACAAGGAAATCTTCCTCGCCGAACAGCAGGATCGCCGAAGGAAATGTGCCTGAGCGGAGAATATCGTCGATCATCGCTGACTCGTTTTCGGATCAAATGCGTCGCGCAGGCCATCACCAAACACGTTCAGAACCAGCACGCCAATGGCCATGGCAATACTTGGAAACAGCGTCATTCCCCAGTTCGTGCCAAGCGCAATGTACCCGTATCCATCCTTGATCATCTGTCCCCATGATGGAGTAGGGGGCTGAACACCCAGCCCAATAAAGCTCAGCGAGGCCTCTGCGATGATCGCCGTGGCAAACCCTGCCGTTGAGAGAACGATGATCGGACCCGTGGCATTAAGGAGCATGTGTCGGAATATCGTCCGCATGGAGCCGAATCCGAGAGCCCGTGTTGCCTCAATGTATTCCTGCTCGCGAATGCTGAAGAACTGCCCTCTGACGATACGAGCGATATCTACCCACGACGAAATGCCGATCGCCACAAAGGTCTGCCAGTAGCCTTTGCCGAGAAGAACCGAGAACGCCACCACGAGAAGGATTGTTGGGAACGACCACACGACGTTCACAAGCCACATGATCGAATCATCCACCCAGCCTCGGTAGTATCCTGCAATTGCACCAAGGATAATGCCGATCAGCAAAGCAATGGATTCCGAGATGAGACCAACGCTAAGAGAAACCCTCATACCATAGATCAATCTCGTGAACATGTCGCGTCCGAACCGATCTGTTCCAAGCCAGAACGTCGGATGAGCCACGAAGTCATCGGACGTCTGCCCAACAAGTGCCGTGCGAGCAATGCTGTATGGCTCTCCGGCGGGATCGGTATAGTGGACCGTGTCGGAACGTAATTGCCAGGTGTTCACGGCAATGATCGATGGGGTTTCAGGGTCGGCAGGATTCTTCTTGTAGAGGATCGTACCCTGGAAACCGGCAGGCTTGACGCTGTATTCCAAGATCTGCGTTGACGGATCAAACGGCGTGATGAAGGGGGCTGCCAGTGCTGCAATGATCATCACCGACAGCACCACCATGGCGATAACGGCACCGGTGTTCTTTCTAAGGCGGCGAAATGCCAGACGTGATGGGCTTTCGGAACGATCCTGGTTCATGAGACCCTCACCTTCGGGTCGATAAAACCATAGAGGATATCGGCGAGCGTATTCACAGTAACAAAAATGATGGCGGTAAAGAGCACTGTTCCCTGGATCATAGGATAATCGAGTTTCTCAATGGCATTGAACGCGGCAAGGCCGATTCCAGGCCAATTGAAGATGAACTCAACGAAGTACGTGCCGGCTAGAAGTCCGGCAAACCATGCACTCACCGTGGTCACCACGGGATTCAGCGCATTGCGCAGAGCATGCTTCATGAACACCGAAACATCAGAAAGCCCCTTTGCCTTGGCAGTGCGCACATAGTCCTGTCCGAGCACATCAAGCATACTTGAGCGCGTCACACGGGCAATAACGGAGAGTGGACGTATGGCCAGAGTTATCATCGGCAGTACAAGATGCTCGGCACCGCGGTCAATGTATCCGCTGATCGGGAACCATTCGAGGCCAACTCCGAAGATGAGCACCAGCAGAAGGCCAACCACAAATGCGGGCAGTGAGATACCGAGAAGAGAGGTCGACATCGTTACCGTGTCAACCCATGAGTTCGGCCGCCATGCCGCGATCACGCCCAGCAGGATCCCCAGGATCGTTGCGATCGCGATCGAGGTCAAGGCCAGCAGTGCTGTTGCCGGAAAGCGCTCTGCTATGGTTTCCGCTACCGGACGATTCGTAGCTATGGAGCGTCCCAGATCGCCCCTTCCAAGATTGCTGACGTAGGCGCTGATCTGATAGGGAAGGGGCTTGTCGAGCCCAAGTTGTTCGCGCAGAGCCGCAACGGATGCGGAGTCTGCCCGCTGACCAAGCAGAACCCGTGCAGGGTCTCCCGGTGGACGGATAAAGAACGTAACGACCACCACTCCGGCGAGTACGAGCAGCGTGTAGAGAACCTTACGGAGAACGTAACCGATCATCGTGCCGCACCAGGCTGCTGAAAACTGTCGATGCTGATGCGTACCGGTTCGTCAACATGCCGTCCGAGAAACGTTGCGGCAAGAGTTGAAAAGGCCGGCGTGTTGTCCGTTACATAGAGCGACAAGCGCGCGCGATGCTCGGGGTTTTGGCGCATCACGATCTGCGAAGCTTCGATGGCCGTGCATTCACCGCAGTCGATCAGTTGAACTCCCGGAAGCAGGTCGGCAAGCACCGGTGCGAGGATCGGATAATGCGTGCAGCCGAGAACCAAGGTGTCGATGCCAGCCTCACGGAGTGGACGGAGATATTCATCGGCAACTAGGCGCGTGGCAGGCGTATCAATCCACCCCTCCTCGACAAGAGGAACAAAAAGTGGGCATGGTCGAGCATGGATCGACGTTCGCACGCTACCGGCGTGCGCGGTTATCGCTCGCACGTATGATTCCGAGTTGATTGTTGCGCGCGTTCCGATCACGCCGATCGATCCCGTGCGCGAAACCCGGGCAGCCTGTGCGGCGGCCGGATCGATCACGCCGAGGACTGGAATCGTGTAATGTGCCCGAAGCTGATCGAGTGCCAGTGCCGATGCCGTATTGCAGGCTACAACGATCATCTTCACGTGGTGCTGCTGCAGGAACGATGCGCACTGTGAAGCATAGAGACGTACCGTTTCCGGGGACTTGTTCCCGTATGGAACCCGTGCGGTATCGCCGAGGTACACGAAGTCTTCCTCCGGCATTAGGCGCATCAGGTGACGCAGCACCGTTAGCCCACCGATCCCCGAATCAAAGACCCCTATTGGTCGTGCATCGTAACTCATCGTCGGCAAAGATAGAATCCCGTTCCATGGTGCGCATTGTCTGTGTATGTTCGACGCCGTGAAGCTCACCCTTCGAGTTAAGCTTGCCCTGCTTTACGGGGCTATTGTGGCCCTGTCGCTGGCGGGGTTTGCTGCTATCGCCTATGTGACGGTCAGCAATGAACTCGTTCGGAACCTCGATGCTTCGCTTGAACGTGCAGGAACGTCTCTTTTGGCTGTCATACGGAGAGAGCAGATGCAGGCTCGCAGGCCCCTTACCTCCATGCGTCCACGGAAGCGCTCAGCACAGAGAGAGTCTCTTCGGGTTGAGTTCCTGGACCAGCCCAAGGTCGGTGACTTTGTTGGCCCTGTCCTGAAC
>VEQR01000139.1 GCA_018883125.1 Candidatus Kapaibacterium sp. | reverse complement strand
ACGTGTACATCGATACCGGGGCCATGTACCGTGCAGTTTCACTTGCGGCTTTGCGTCGTGGATGCCCCATGTCGGACGAAGATCTCGGAGTTGTGGCAGATGAATGTGACATCCAACTTGAGCCCACCGACGGAGCGCAACGCGTGCTACTGAATGGGGAGGACATTTCGCTGGCTATCCGCCAGGCCGACGTCACAGCCGTGGTCAGCCAAGTGAGCGCCTTTTCATCGGTTCGCAAAGCACTTGTCAAACGTCAGCGTCAGATCGGGGAAAGCGGTGGCGTGGTCATGGACGGACGTGACATCGGCTCCGTGGTCTTTCCTCATGCCGAGGTTAAGGTGTTTCTTGTTGCCGACACCGAAGAACGTGTGCGCCGACGTCTGCTCGAAGCACAGGCGCGGGGCGAGCAGATTTCCGAGGACGAGGTTCGACGTCAAATCGTTAGCCGAGACGAGTACGACAGTTCACGTCAGGAGAGCCCCCTTGTCAAGGCACCCGGCGCGGTTGAGATCGATACCACGTCGTGCTCCATCGATGAACAGGTTGAGCGGATCCTCGATCTCGTACGATCATATCAAAACACGCATTCGATCGTCTCGGCACACCTCGGCTTTTGACGGTCTTCCAGGAGAGAGACAATGAACGTAACCATCGACAAGTTCAGCGGATTTTGTTGGGGAGTGGTTCGCACGGTGCAGATCGCAGAAGATCAGCTGGCCAACCGCGGTTCGGATGCAAAGCGCAATGTGTATGTCCTGGGTCATATCATTCATAACCCGAAAGAAATCCAGCGGCTGGCCGATAGGGGGCTTGAGACGATCTCTGTCGATGATTTCCCGCGTCTTGCCCACAGTGGCGCAAAGGTCATCATCCGCGCGCATGGAGAGCCCCCTGAGACATATCGCAAAGCGTGGGAATTCGGCATTGAGATCGTTGATGCCACATGTCCGGTAGTGACCAAGCTCCAGGAGCGCGTGCGCAAGTTCTGGGATCAGGGATATCAGGTGGTGATCTTCGGAAAGAAAGATCATGCCGAAGTGCTGGGAGTGCGAGGCGTGGTGCGCGATGAGTGTGTGGTGGTGAAGTCTGTACAGGACGCAATGGAGAATGTCCAGCTCGATCGCAAGACCGTGCTGTTTTCTCAGACCACGATGGACCGTCCCACATTTCTGGAGATTCGCGATGCTCTCAAGGGGCGCATCAGCGAACTTATTGTGGATACGATGGAAGAGATCGCCACCGAGTTCCACGTCAAAGACACCATCTGTGGTCAGGTAAGCGGACGCGAAGCCCAGCTGGCCGCCTTTGCTCAACGCAATGACGTGGTCATCTTCGTTGCCGGCCGCGCCTCATCCAACGGCAAGGTCCTGTATGATGTTGCCCACGCCGCCAACCCTCGCACCTACTTCGTTGAAACCATTGAGGAGATCAACCCCTCATGGCTCGATGGTGCCGAAAACGTGGGAATCTCGGGAGCAACCAGTACACCGCATTGGTATATGGAAGAAGTGAGGGAAGAGTTACTGAGGTACTGAGGTACTGAAGTACTGAAGTACTGAAGTACTGAAGTACTGAAGTACTGAAGTACAGAATTACTGAAGTACTGAATTACTGAAGTACTGAGTTACTGAAGTACTGAGTTACTGAAGTACTTAGTTACAGACGCCGGGTAGAGGGATTGCTGTATACAGTTGCGCACACACAATTACAGTAAAACGGACACTTCCGCGTCAATGGCGTAGATTTGCTGCAGTACTTCAGTACTTGAGTGCTTCAGTAATTCAGTACTTGATTACTTCAGTACTTCGGTACTTCAGTACTTCAGTAATTCCTTGGGGATGTAACGGTCTCGACGGGGTGAAGCGTTTACGAAGATGCGTGTCGAGCTACGCTGGTGGAGCTCGTTAATACAACCGGCGAACAACAACTGGCGATAACTTCGGTTATCGCATGGCCGCCTAAGCTTAGGCCGCTATGCCATCGAACGGATGGGTGCCTGTTCCCCTCCGCCTCGGTGTTGCCCTCAAACAGGCTGGCGTGAAGTCGTGCACCAGGACCTAACGCGAGAAACCACTGATGCTGGCTGTAGCGGACCTGTCGATCGGTTACCGAAACAGTAAGACACCGTAGATCGAAGACACACGTGGTAGGCTTCGATTCGTTCACTTCGGACCCGGGTTCGACTCCCGGCATCTCCACAAACGGGTTTTAGGTTTTAGGTTTTGGGTTTTAGGTTTTGGGTTGCCCCGCTTCGTTCACCCAAAACCCAAAACCCAAAACCCAAAACCCAAAACCCAAAACCCCACCGCAAACAACCCGTAGCGGTCCATGGTTGTGAGAAGCGTAGATTTCATCATGCGAATCTGCTTCCTCTGGCATCAGCACCAGCCCGAATACCGACTTGACGGACGTTTTGTTCTGCCGTGGGTGCGTCTGCACGCCACCAAAGACTATGCGGACCTGCCGGAGATCCTTAGTGAGTTTCCGGTACCTCATACGATCAACCTTGTTCCCGCAATGCTCGAGCAGATTGATGCCTATGGAAGGGGCGTTAGAGACCCCCTTGAGGAACTTGCGGAGATCAACACGACTGCTCTGTCTGACGGGCAGCATCGGGAGCTAGCACGCTGGCTTCTGACGCTGCGCGATCCGATGGTGGAAGGACTTCCGCGCCTAGCTTCGATCCTGGCGCACCTTCGCACGCATGACCGTCCGGCAATGACAGAACTGGACTGGCGCGACGCTATTGTGCTGTTCCACTTGGCATGGTGCGGACCGGTAACTAGGCGCAAGAGTTCTCTGGTATCCGAGTTGATAGAGCAGGGAGCCCACTATTCTGAACAGCAAAAGCTGTTGCTCATGGACGAGTTGCGTCGAATCGTTGCCACGGTAACCGAACGCATGATCGACCTTCAGAAAAGGGGAGCGATCGATATCAGCGTCACGCCCTACCACCACCCGATCCTGCCACTGATCATCAACTCAGATGTTGCCCGCGAGTGCATGCCGAATGCGCCATTGCCACAACCGGCCTACAGTGCCCCTTACAATGCACATCGTCACATCCAGCGTGCACTTGACGATTGGCAACGTCGCAGCGGCAGGCGGCCGAATGGCATGTGGCCGGCCGAAGGGAGCCTGTCGATGGAGGCCCTGAACATGCTGGCATCACACGGCGTAACGTGGACGGCAACGGATGAGCATGTGCTGCGCGCCTCTGCTGGAGAGCTATTTGTGCCAAGCGACGTGTTCTTTCCGTACGAGGTGCAGACAGAGTCCGGAGCGATCACCGTGCTGTTTCGCGATCATAGCCTAAGTGATGCGATCGGCTTCGAATATGCCTCGTGGGATGCAGCCAGTGCCGCTGCCGATTTCATGCGGAGGTTAGAAGAGCGACGTCAGCTGATCATCCATGAGCAGGGGGCTTCTGCCCTTGATCATGCGGTGATTCCAATAATGCTCGACGGCGAGAATTGCTGGGAGTTCTACCGACACAACGGAGAGGAGTTCCTGCGGGCGCTTATGCAGCGACTCGCTGATGATGAGCGATTCACCTGCGTATCCTGTTCGGAGGCGGCAGTGTCAGGCCACTCAAGGCGCCTTGACCGGTTGCGGGCTGGCTCGTGGATCAACGGTGACTTTTCGGTGTGGATCGGCTCTGCAACGAAGAATTGTGCGTGGAGCCTGCTGCGTCAGGCCCAGGAAGCACTCGTGCGCAGTGGACACAGCGAAGAGTCTGCTGCTGAACATCTCGAGATCTTGGAGGCATCGGATTGGTTCTGGTGGTACGATGAACGCCACCAGGCACCCCACAAGGATGCATTCGATGCAACATTTCGGGCTCGGCTGAAGGCAGTGTTCGAGCTTTGCGGCGAACAGGTTCCAGAAG